>JANOLM010000028.1:0-3461 GCA_031419815.1 Bacteroidia bacterium | reverse complement strand
AAGATTCAAATGACAGCAATTACTTTACGGATATAATGTGATTCCATCCGTGCACGTCTGGCTCATTGCCCGTGCGGATGTCATTGAGTTTTTTCTTGGCGCGTTGTTGAAAACTGGAAGAGCTGTCAGGTGGCAATGCGTAATCTCTACCTTCAATGTTGATTATCGCAATGGGAGAAACCACGGCTGCAGTGCCAACACCAAAGGCTTCTGTCAGCTTACCGTTGGTAAATCCTTCTTTAATTTCCGCCACACTTATTCTTCTTTCTTCTTTTTCAATTCCAAGACTTTCAGCTAGTGTGAGAATGGAATCGCGCGTAACACCATTCAACACGGCTGTTGTAAGTTTTGGTGTTATCAGTTTCCCATTGAGGATAAACATCACGTTCATTGCACCGGATTCATCAATGTACTTGTGTTCTTTCGCATCCGTCCACAACAATTGATCGAAGCCTTGCTTTACGGCCATTTGTGTGGGGTAAAAAGCGCCTCCATAATTCCCTGCGCATTTTGCGAAGCCAGTTCCGCCTTCAGCAGCCCGTACATATTCTTCTTCCACTTTCACCCTTACAGGTTTAGTGAAATATGGCCCGACAGGACTAGTCAGAATCACAAATTTATATTCATCTGAAATCTTTACTCCCAACCTTGCCTCAGAAGCGAATATGACCGGGCGCAAATAGAGTGAAGAGCCTTCTGATGTTGGTATCCAATCATAGTCAGCTTCAGTGATCGCGCTGAGACTACTGATAAACAGTTCCTCCGAAATTGCAGGCATGCACATTCTCTCAAGAGACTTTAACAAACGTTGGTGGTGTCGTTGCGGCCGGAATATGACGATGTTGCCATCTTTATTTTTAAAGGCTTTCATACCTTCAAAGACAGACTGACCATAATGCAATGATAGCATGGCCGGGGACATGTGCAAATCGCCATAGGGTATTACTTTGGGTTCTAGCCAGGCACCCTTCTTGTAATCGGCCACTAGCATGTGATCTGAAATATAATTTCCAAATCCTAGATTATTGAAATCAACAGTTGAGAGACGCGATTTTGTCGTGCGTTCTACTGGAATTGAGCTGGTAATCGTCATAGGGTAAATGATTTCTGTTTTTCGACTCAAAGGTAAATAAAAACGGTTTAAGAATGTCCAGCTTTTTTCATTTCAAGGGCTATGGCTGTGGCTGCCGGATCATTTCGTTTTTCTAACTCGGTAATGATTGCTTCATGATTTTTGGTATCCCGGTTTTGAGATAGCTTGTAGGCTGCCTCCATTCTTGTGATTTCAATTTCGAAACCAACAATACCAACCATTTCTTTTTTCAGATAATCAGGATTCATTCTTTCAACAGCCACAGGTCGCTCTGAAGATTTTTCATATTTATCAGTAAGTTCTTTTAAGGACTGCAAAAGTTCTTGAGCTGACAAGATTTTTAGTTTTCCGTAAACATGCACGGCTATATAATTCCACGTTGGCACATTCTCATGATCATACCAAGAGGAGGAGATATACGCGTGAGGGCCAGAGAAAATGGCAAGCATTTCTGTTTCTGCATTCCATTCTTTCCATTGTTTATTCCCGCGCGCGACATGCCCCGAAAGTTTTTCCCCATCAACCGAAAGCTCCAATGGAATATGAGAAGCCCAGGGTTTACCTTCTACCGTGCTTATTAAAATTGCAAAGCCATTTTTGCGAATAAATTCATGGAGTTCTTCTATGTTCTCGTTTCGATTAAGTTTGGGAGTGTACATATTAATAGTTTTCTTTTAGAGCGTGAAAAGCAATTGTAACATCTTCCTCGGTTGTTTGCCAATTACTAAATGCGGCACGGATGGCTGGCACACCTTTATAATTTGTAGGTGTGAAAAACGTTCTTCCATCGTCTCTCACTTTTGCCAGGAACTTAGCAATTTCAGTTGCGCTGGGATTCTCCTGATTAAAAGTAAAGCATACCACATTCATGCGAACCGGTGACAGGAGTTTAAATTCAGAGGAGTTTTGAATCTTACTACCCAACATACTTGCGCAATCACAGTTTCGCTCAACAATTTCTTGATGGCCTTCTTTTCCATACGCCATTAACGTAAACCACGATGGCAACGCACGAAATCGTCTTGAATTTTCTGGAGTGTAGTGAAAGAAGTCCGGGCTTTGAGCCGGGTCGCCTAAATACGCGGCACTATTTTGAAAAACTTTCAACTGAAGTGCTTTATGTTTAGTGAATTGCATGGCCGCCTCGTATGGAACATTCAACCATTTGTGAGCGTCAACAGTAATGCTGTCGGCATGATTGATGCCCTTCATGAGATGTGCAAATTTTGGAGAGACAGCAGCGAATCCTCCGAAAGCAGCATCAACGTGAAGCCAGAAGTTATATTTCTTTTTTAACTGACCGATTGCCTCCAAATCATCAAAGTCAACAGTGTTTACCGTGCCTGCATTCGCGACTATTATTAAAGGACTGTTTTGGTTTTGTTTCAAATAATTTTCAAACTCGTTAAGGTCAATGGCTTCACGATTGGGGAGGGTATTGATTTTAACCAACGCATTCCTTCCCATCCCAAGCATGGAGAGTGATTTGATAATGCTGGAGTGCGCTGTGCTGCTTACTATTTTTATGAAAGGCAGAGCTTGAAGGCCTTCATTGCTGATATCTATTCCTTGTTGTTCACCAACCCATTGACGGGCAATGGCCAGACCAACAAAATTCGATACGGTTGCACCGGTTACGAATGAACCGAAGTAAGCTTCATCTATTCCAAATAGTTGTTTGAGGAAATGCAAAGTTTGCATTTCAAGTTGAGGTGCGATTGAATCATTGCTGCCACAGGCATTTTGATCGAACGTACTGACGAGCCAATCTCCTGCAACTGAAGCAGGAGTGGAGCCACCCGTTACAAAGCCAAAGTAACGTGGCCCCGCGCTGTTGGTCATTTTATCAGTATACTCTTTAGCAAAAAAATCGATAGCGCCCATTGCGCTAATTCCTTTTTGAGGCAGATCAGACAATAAAATATCCTTGATGTAACGGCTTGCAGGCATATCATTTTGCTTTTCAAAATAACCCTTAGCTACCTTCAGGGTTTGATCCAGAATGTTGCTGATATTTTTGTGATCGTTTTCTAAAAGAGGGTTCAAGACTTCAAAGCTTTAAGTATGGCAGTGATTCATATAAGGGCATCTCTAAAAACCTTGCCTTTGACCACCTCATCCTCAACCCTTCTCCAAAAGGAGAAGGTCAAAAGGAGTTTTTAGAGATGCCCTTAATCTAAAAATTTTCCGTTTAAAACATACTTCTCTATGTGTGGCCGTTTGGTTTCACCCAATAAATATTTTTCAATCATCAAACTGGCAATCGAAGCGGCTGCCCTGGCACCTTGGCCGGAATATTCTACATACACTGAGATAGCAATTTTAGGATTATCGCGTGGCGCAAAAGCAATGAATACAGAGTGATCTG
>JANOLM010000027.1:0-8920 GCA_031419815.1 Bacteroidia bacterium | reverse complement strand
TTACCGTGAACGGCCAGAAGATGAGTAAGCCATTAGGCAACTCTTTTTTACCTCGCGAATTATTTTCTGGAAACCATCCTTTGCTCGAAAAAGGCTATGGCGCAATGACGGTAAGGTTCTTCATGCTTCAATCACATTACTCAAGCACATTGGATTTTTCAAATGAAGCGCTTGGCTCTGCCGAAAAAGGATTTAGAAAATTAGTGAATGCATTGGGCATTATTAAAAGCCTTAACTATCCGGAAGGACAAAAAAGTAATTCGACATTGGATGTTGAACTTAATCGTTTGGGAGATGAATGTTATCTGAACATGAGTGATGACTTTAATACAGCCAAAACACTAGCGGTATTATTTGAAATGTCGGCACGCATCAATGATATGAAGTCGGGGAATTTATCATTTGCGAATTTTAGTAGGGAAGCCTTCGCCACTTTCAAGAATACCTACGTTGGTTTCATGGAAAATGTGTTAGGATTGAAAGAAGAAAAAGAGCAAGATGATGAATTGCTGAATGGTACGATCAATGTCTTGATCGAACTTCGTAAGAAAGCCAGGACGGATAAAAACTTTGCACTCTCTGATAAAATCCGTGACGACTTGAAAGCGTTGGGCATTCAGTTGAAAGATGGCAAAGAGGGAGAGATGAGTTACGCGTTTGAATAGGAGTAATTAGTGATCAGTAAGCAGTTATCGGTTATCAGTAAGTGGGGTAATCAATAGTAGGCAGTAGGCAATTGGCAGTAGGCAGTAGGCAATAGGCAATCAGCAGTAGGCAATAGGCAATCAGCAGTAGGCAAAAGAAACCATGACTGAATTCATTCAACAAGCCACTAAGGTTTCGGGTAATGTTGCAATTGTTTCTGATGGGAAATCCTATTCTTATAATGACTTATCAAAAAGCTCTGGCCAATTCGCATCATTCCTTTTAAGCGGAAAATTGGATTTAAAGGAAGCACGGGTTTGCTTCATGGTAAATCCAGGGTTCGATTATGTGAAAATACAATGGGCCATTTGGCGCGCTGGTGGAATTGCCGTGCCGCTTTGTTTGTCTCATCCTCTCCCCTCTTTGCAATATGTTATTGAAGACACTGGGGCTTCTACAATTGTCGTGTCTCCCGCGTATGAATCCATTTTAAAAAATCTGGCCGATCAAAAACAAATCAGGTTTATCGTTTTAGGCAATAAGGTGGCTCTTACGGAATGTGAACTACCCGTTATCACACCGGATAGAAAAGCAATGATCTTATATACCAGTGGAACCACCAACTTACCGAAGGGAGTTGTTAGCACACATGTAAATCTCCAAGCTCAACTATCAGCACTCGTAACCGCGTGGAAATGGAGTGAACAAGATTCAATCCTCTGCATACTGCCCCTGCATCACGTACATGGAATTGTGAATGTGATAGGATGCGCTTTGTACAGTGGCGCCCGTTGTAAGTTCTTGCCAGCGTTTGATGAAGCGGCTGTGTTTGATGTTTTCAAAAGCGGGGAAGTAAATCTTTTCATGGCTGTGCCCACCATCTATTTTAAACTTATAATACATTACGAATCACTTCCATTATCAGAACAAATTATTCTTACCGTGGCTATGAAGAAATTCAGGCTAATGGTTTCAGGGTCGGCTGCACTTCCGGTAACCGTAATGGAGAAGTGGAAAAAAATCAGTGGCCATACTTTACTAGAGCGATATGGGATGACCGAGATCGGAATGGCGCTCAGCAATCCGTATGATGGGGAAAGAAAATCAGGCTATGTAGGTATGCCATTGCCTGGCGTAAGTGTTCGCTTAGTCGATGAGAATTATATAGAATCAAAAAGAAATGAACCAGGGGAAGTCTTAATAAAAGGTGAAAATGTATTTCGTGAATATTGGAACAAACCAGACGCTACCAAAGATACGTTCACGCAAGATGGTTGGTTTAAGACAGGTGATGTTGCAATAGTTGAAGATGGATACTACAGAATCATGGGAAGAAATTCTGTCGATATCATTAAATCGGGTGGATATAAAATTTCCGCATTAGAAATTGAGGAAGTATTGAGAACTCATCCAGCCATAAAAGACTGCGCCATAGTTGGCTTGGAAAATGAGGAGTGGGGTGAATTGGTTGCCGCAGCAATCGTAGCAGATGAATCTATTGATACCGCAGCCATTAACATGTGGATAAGAGAACGAATGCCTGCCTATAGAGTGCCACGCAAATATTTAGTGGTGAGCGAACTTCCCAGAAATGCAATGGGAAAAGTAACGAAGAACGACATAAAGAAATTATTTTAAGATGCTTGTATACGGTGTTGCAGTACTCGCAGGTTGCTTTCTGGTTGGACAAATCATTGGTCAACTGTTAGGAAAAATCCTTCATATTGATGCCAATGTTGGTGGAGTTGGTTTTGCCATGTTGCTTCTGATTCTAGTAAATCAATGGATGCATCATAAAAAATGGTTTACAAAAGAAATGGAAAGCGGTGTTGAATTTTGGAGCAAGATGTACATTCCCGTCATCGTTGCCATGTCTTCAATTCAAAATGTGAAAGGCGCCATCTCCAGCGGCTTGATTGCAGTACTGGCAGGAATTATACCAACTGCAATTTGTTTTTTAATGATTCCCCTTATCTCAAAAATGAGCAAATCTAAAAACGGAGATTAACAATGGAGTACTTCCTGGACATCTTTATAAAAAATGGTTTTATAGTAGCCTTGCTTGTTACGGGCATTATCATGTACGCATCTTCTCTGGTTTCAGAGAGGCTCACCATGAAGAAAATTCCAGGCTCTGCTATCGCGATTTTTGCAGGTTTGCTATTAGCCTACCTTTCAGGCATAGCAACTAATGGTGAGCATGGTGTGGCAGATGTTGTTGGATTGTCAGGTTTCACAATTTTAGGAGGAGCTATGTTTAGAGATTTCACAATTGTCTCTACCGCGATGGGTGCTAGTTTTTCAGAAATAAAAAAATCAGGATTAGCAGGTATTCTTTCTCTTTTTGTAGGGATTCTTCTTTCGTTCTTGGTGGGAGCCACTATTGCCATTGCAATGGGATATACCGATGCAAAAA
The DNA here is from genome assembly GCA_031419815.1 of Bacteroidia bacterium. Lineage (GTDB taxonomy): Bacteria > Bacteroidota > Bacteroidia > Cytophagales > Cyclobacteriaceae > ELB16-189. The sequence continues at coordinate 5,859 of JANOLM010000027.1, read as the reverse complement.
GTATTACAACGATAGCAAGCGGTGCGTGTACTTTTATTGTAGGACCTATAACAGGTGGAGCCATTGGGGCCAGTTCCGAAGTTATCACCATCAGTATTGCTTCAGGAGTTATTAAATCAATCCTGGTAACCATTGGCACTCCTCTCATAGCCAAATCAATTGGCCTGAATAATCCTCAAACGGCCATGATATATGGCGGCATGATGGGAACAACTAGTGGCGTGGCCGCAGGCCTTGCCGCCACAGATCCGAAGCTCGTACCGTATGGTGCCATCACCGCAACATTTTATACTGGTTTAGGATGTTTGTTATGTCCATCGATACTCTATTTTATGGTGACTCTATTCTTCTAACTAGGAACTTTCTTAAAACACGATTAGTTAAAGTCGTTATCAGTGTATGATGCTTAAGAAAATATTTATTCTTCCTATTCGCATTTATCAAGCCACAATATCGCCTTTATTGGGTGCGCATTGTCGCCATACTCCCTCCTGCTCTCAATACGCCATTGAGGCTATTCAGGAATGGGGCATTATAAAAGGAATTTGGTTAGGGGTAAAACGAATTGGACGCTGTCATCCCTGGGGAACAAGTGGACACGACCCTGTTCCGAAGCGGAAATAAAAATTCAATATTCAGATTAGCATACAACCGACCACATATCTCAATTTTGAATTTTGAATCCTTTAGGGCATATTACTTTCTTTTAACCAAAGACGTATGCCTGATTTTCAAATCAAAAAAACTCCGAAGGATTACGATGTATGTATTGTAGGGTCGGGTGCCGGTGGCGGTATGGCTGCCTACGTTTTAGCAAATGCTGGAATTAAAGTGGTGTTATTAGAAGCAGGTCCTCTTTACGATCCCGCAAAAAATGTAACACAAATGAAATGGCCTTGGGAGTCACCACGCAGAGGAGCCAGTACACCCCTTCGCAATTTTGGGGATTTCGATGCCGCGTATGGCGGATGGGAATTGGATGGTGAACCCTACACGCATAAAGACGGAACAAAGTTTGACTGGTTTCGCTCACGCATGTTAGGAGGCCGCACGAATCACTGGGGAAGAATTTCACTAAGATTCGGTCCGCGCGACTTTAAGCATAAAAGTTATGATGGGCTTGGTGATGATTGGCCGATCAGTTACGATGATGTTGCACCTTACTACGATAAGATCGATCAACTCATTGGTGTTTTTGGATCAAAAGAAAACCTGCCAAATGACCCAGACAGTATTTTTCTTCCACCTCCAAAACCACGCCTTCATGAACTTTTTATAAAAGATGCAGGCACTGCATTGAATATTCCTGTTATCCCTTCACGGCTTTCTATTCTTACTAAACCAGTCAATAAAGACCGAGGTTCATGCTTCTATTGCTCGCAGTGTAACCGGGGTTGCACCGTATACGCTGACTTCTCCTCGTCATCAGTCTTGGTTAAGCCTGCTTTGAAAACAGGTAATGTAGATGTCATTCCAAATGCAATGGCGCGTGAAGTTTTGACCAATGCCCAAGGCAAAGCAACAGGCGTTTCATTTGTCAATAAAGATGACATGCAAGAATACACTGTAAATGCAAAAGTAGTAATGTTGGCGGCAAGCGCATGTGAGTCTGCGCGCCTGTTACTAAACTCCAAATCATCTCTCAATCCTAATGGGCTTGCTAACGCAAGTGGAGTGGTGGGCAAATATTTACACGATTCTACAGGTGCATCAATGGGTGGTATTCTTCCTAAACTTGTTGGCCGCAAAAGATACAATGAAGATGGTGTTGGCGGTATGCACGTGTACTCGCCCTGGTGGCTTGACAATAAAAAACTTGATTTTCCGCGTGGCTATCATATTGAATATGGTGGAGGTATGGGTATGCCTAGTTATGGCTTTGGTTTTGGTATGCAAGGAACAAACGGAAAATATCCAGGAAGCGATGGAAAGCAAAAGGCTGCAGGTGGCTATGGTGCTGCTTTGAAGGATGATTATCGCCACTTCTATGGTGCTTCTTTCGGTATGTCTGGTCGCGGTGAAGCAATAGCACGCGAAACCAATTACTGTGAGATCGATCCAAGCACAGTTGATAAATTTGGAATCCCTGTCTTGCGCTTTCATTACAAATGGAGCGACTATGAAGTGAAGCAGGCCAAACACATGAAAGAAACCTTTGCTGAAATTATTGATAAAATGGGTGCAGTTGTTACCTACGGCAATTCAGACGGGCCTGAAAATGATTATGGTTTATTGGCGCCCGGTCGAATTATTCACGAAGTGGGAACAACGAGAATGGGTAACGATCCTAAGAAATCTGTGGTGAACAAATTCAACCAGGCGCACGAAGTCACGAACCTTTTCGTAGTGGATGGAGGGCCATTTGTTTCGCAAGCAGACAAAAATCCAACATGGACAATCCTTGCGCTGGCGATGAGAGCCAGTGAATATATTATTGATGAATTAAAGAAACAAAACATTTAGACTTAAGTAGTAAGTATAAAGACGCAAGTCGTCTTACTACTTATTACTTATTACTTAATACTACTATGGATAGAAGAAAATACTTAAAAACCCTTGCCGTAGGATCACTCGGAGCAGGCGCTTTGTTATCGTGTGAACCCGGCACCAAAGAAACTGCCGAAGCGCCAAAGAAGTTTACCATTGATCGCACCAAAGAAGAATTGATTCGCGAAGAAAAACTCCTAAGCGAAACATTCTTTGATGTGCATGAAATGAAAACGATTAGCATCCTGTCTGACATTATCATTCCAAAAGATGGAACATCTGGCTCTGCTACTGATGCGGGAGTTCCTGCTTTCATAGAGTTTATCGTTAAAGATATGCCACATCACCAAACACCTATGAGAGGGGGTTTAAAGTGGCTGGATATTCAATGCCTTAAACGCTTCAATGCAGATTTTGCTTCTTGCACTTCCCCGCAACAAATTGAAATGATTGATGAAATCGCTTATCCCGATAAGGCAAAACCAGAAATGAAACAAGGTGTTGCTTTCTTTAATAAGATGCGTGACTTGACAGCCTGTGGATTTTTTACCAGTGAAATCGGAATAAAGGATTTAGGCTATGCCGGCAACAAGCCCAATCAATGGGATGGTGTACCGCAAGATGTGCTTGCGCAGTATGGCTTAAAGTATGATGAACGAACACTGGCGGAGAGTGTTAAGTTTGACTCATAGTAAATCGTTAATGGTTAAAAGTTAATAGTTGATAACGAATAACTGATAACAATTAACGGACAGCAATTAACGGACAGCAATTAACTGATAACTATTAACCGAAAAAAGATGCCACTTAAAAAATCAAATCCCCCTTCCGCTGAAAAAATTGGCAGGAGAAATTTTATAAAAACTGCAGGGCTAGCAGCGGCTGCAGTTACCATCGTTCCACGTTATGTGTTGGGTGGCAAAGGCTTTGTTGCTCCAAGTGATAAAATTTTTGTGGCCGGAATAGGTGTTGGCGGAAAAGGTCAAAGTGACATAGCCAATTTCGCGAAAAGCGGCAAAGCAGAAATATCTTTTCTTTGCGATGTAGACGACCGTAGGGCTGCCAAGACTGTAGAGAATTTTCCCAAAGCAAAATACTACAAAGACTATCGCAAGATGCTCGATGAAAATCATAAAAGCATTGACGCGGTTTCTATCTCAACACCCGATCACATGCACGCGGTACAAGCGATGGCCGCTATGCAATTGGGCAAGCACGTTTATGTACAGAAGCCTTTAACTCACGACATCTATGAAGCACGCATGCTCACTGAAGTTGCCAAGAAAAATAAGTTAGTTACACAGATGGGTAACCAGGGCGCATCAGGTGATGGCGTGCGGCAAATGCGCGAGTGGTACGATGCCGGAACAATTGGCGATGTGCACACTGTATACTGCTGGACAAACCGCCCCGTGTGGCCGCAAGGCATTCCATGGTCAGATAAAAAAACTGAAATACCAAAAGAACTCGATTGGGACTTGTGGATAGGCACTGCACCTTTCAAAGATTATGTCGAAAAGATTGTACCCTTCAACTGGCGTGGCTGGTGGGATTACGGAACAGGTGCATTGGGTGATATGGCCTGCCATATTATTGAGCCACCGTTCCGCGTTCTAGGATTAGGTTATCCCACCGAAGTGGAATGCAGTGTGGGAAGTGTTTATCTCGATGGGAATCAGCGGGGATATTTTCCGGATAGTTGTCCTCCGTCTTCTCATATCATTATGACGTATGCTGGAAAGGCCGGAAAGCCAAATGTAAAATTTCATTGGATGGATGGTGGAATTCAGCCTGAACGCCCTGAAGAACTTGGCCCTAATGAAGTGATGGGCGATGGAGGTAATGGCGTGATCATGATCGGTACAAAAGGCAAAATGATGTGTGGCACGTATGGCATCAATCCACAATTGTTACCAACAACACGCACCAAAGAAGTTAATGTTCCGCAAACTTATAAGAGAGTTGATGGTGGAGCCGAAGGTCATTACGCGCAGTGGGTTGAAGCCTGCATAGCGGGCTATGGAAAAACAGAATTGTCGTCATCATTTGATTTGGCTGGCCCGCTTACTGAGGGATTGCTCATGGGCAACCTCGCCATCCGCAGTTACGATATACGCAAGCCCCGCTCTGGCGGAAGACCCGATCAGTTTGATTACCCAGGCCGGTTTATCAAATTATTATGGGATGGTCCGAATATGAAGATCACCAACTTTGATGAAGCCAACCAGTTTGTGAAAAGACAATACAGAAACGGATGGTCACTAGGAGTTTAAATTGGGTCTTGGGTATTGGGACTTGGTATTAAAGCTCAAACTGAAAAATTTATTGAATATTGAATAAACATAACTGATAAAGCATGCCACTTAAAACAAAAAAAATTCCAACTGTAGAAAATGTTTCTAGAAGAGATTTTCTAAAAACTGCCGGATTAGCCGCTGCTGCATTCACTATCGTTCCACGATTTGTTTTGGGTGGCAACGGTTTTATTGCACCGAGTGATACGTTGTATATCGCTGGTATTGGCGTGGGCGGAAAAGGTGAAAGCGATCTCACTGGGTTTGCAGGAAGCTTAGATGGAAAGGTGAAAGGAAATCCAAAAGCCAAAATCTCTTTCTTGTGCGATGTAGACGACCGCATGGCAGTAGCCTCCAAAAAGAATTTTCCGACCGCGAAATATTACAAAGACTACCGCGTAATGTTGGACAAGGAAGCAAAAAATATTGATGCTGTTTCTGTCTCTACTGCAGACCACACACATGCTGTGGCCTCCATGGCTGCTATGCAACGCGGCAAACATGTGTATTGCCAAAAGCCATTGACACACGATATCTATGAAGCACGAATGCTAGCAGAGGCTGCAAAGAAATATAAAGTAGTGACCCAAATGGGAAATCAGTTTGCTTCTGCCGATCACGTGCGCACAACCAAAGAATGGGTGGATGCAGGATTAATTGGCGATGTCACCAATGTACTCACCTGGACTAACCGCCCCGTATGGCCGCAAGGTATTCCTGCGCCTACTGGCAAGCATGAAGTGCCAAAAGAATTAGATTGGGATCTGTGGCTTGGACCTGTAAAAGAAATTGATTTCAATCCTGCTTATCTCCCGTTCAACTGGCGCGGATGGTGGAGCTTCGGCACAGGTGCATTGGGCGATATGGCATGTCACATCATGGATGCTGCCTTCCGCATTTTGCCAATTGATTATCCTACTGAAGTTGAATGCAGTTCCACAACTGCATGGGAAGGATTTTTTAAAGAAGCGAATTATTCGGAGAGTTGCCCTGCATCCTCTATCATACATTTGAAGTTTCCGCGCAAGGATGGAAAAGGCGATATTAAATTTACCTGGATGGATGGAGGGCTTGTACC
>JANOLM010000026.1:0-3177 GCA_031419815.1 Bacteroidia bacterium | reverse complement strand
AGAATAGAGCGTTTTTTATCCGCCATCAGATAATCAGATTTGGCAAGCGGTGGGTAAATGTCCTCAACCCCTTCGCCTTGTTCCTGATGACAGCTTACGCAATAGGTACTATATATTTCTTTGCCACGCGTCATGCTTGCTGTTAAGTCAAATTTTGACTTTTTTTGAAAGGAGAACAAAGAGATAGTAGAAATGCAGAGTGCGAAATAGGTAATGATCCTGGTCATTATTTTTGATTTTAAGAGGTAATTGAAAGTGTAGTTTTTATTAATTTTGTAATGCCTCAAAGATACGAAAAACGCTATTGGGAAAATCGGTAAATATTGTTTAACGATTCGATAGATTTGATGAGCAGCCCATTTTAGGGGCAGATGGTTTTATCCTTTCATCTCCAATTTTTTACATTGGGGCATCCTGTTACGACAGTTCACAGTCTTTTTGTTTGGAAGGAAGATGATCAACCTGATATTTCGAAAAATTAAAAATATGAAAACAAAATTTCTGACACTTGCCCTGATCGTACTAGTTAATGGCCATGTGTTTTCTCAGCAAAAGACATTGGTTGTAGTAATCAAGAATGTTAAAGAAGCAAAAGGAAGGATTGCTGTCGCCTTATTTAGCAACGAAAAAGATTTTACAACCAAAGCAATGCAAGGAAAAACAACAGTAGCTAAGGCTGGAGAAGTTCAAATTACCTTTGAAAATATAACCTCCGGTGATTACGCAATTAGTGTGATGCACGATGCTAATGAAAACGATGAGTTGGATTCAAATGCAATTGGTATTCCAAAAGAAGGATTTGGTTTTTCAAATGACGCCATGGGCATGTTTGGGCCGCCTTCATTTGAGAAAGCAAAATTTAATCTTTCGGGCGATAATAAGGTCACTATAACGCTGAAGTATCTATAGTTTCGATTTGCCAAGCAATACCCTTTAAGCGGTATTTTTAATCCGGGAATCTTGATCTAATTTGAAGTCTAATAAAATTGTGATCAATGTGCCCGGGTTTATACAAATCAGCCTCCCTGCTGGTGATTCTGTCATTTTTTTTTCTAAACTCTCAAGCCCAGAGTTGGAAGGAGCTGTATGACCAGTCGGTGAAATTGTATGAACAAGAAAAACTTACTGAGTCCTATGATTTGGCCAATCAATCGCTGGAACATTATCTAAGTGAAAGCGGGGCCGCTAATGACAATTATGCGGCCGTTCTACGACATTTTGCAAATGTGTGTTATGGATTGGGGAAGTATGACCAGGGAATAGGACTCCTTATTAAAGAGATACAAATCAGGGAGTCAAAACCTGATCAAGGACTTGCAGATGCACGTTTGAATCTGGCGGAATTTTATAAACAGCAGGAGAGATACAATGAAGCCGTTGGTCAAATTCAGGCAAGTGAAAAGATACTGCAAGGATATTTTAAACCCACCGATCAAGAATTAATTTCATGCAGGCTCAACCTGGCTATTACCTACTATCTGGCTGGTATACTGCCTTCTTCCTATGAAATTTTGCAGGAGCACTTTAAAGGACTACATGAGATAGCCAGCTCAGAAAGCGAAGAGCTGCGCGCTTTATATTATTACGGACTTCTCCTGAGCGATCTGGGCAAAACGGAAAAAGCTGTCTATGCCTTTGTCCGTGCTAAAGAATTGTGGGAGAAGGCTGGCGAGAGCAAAGATTTTGAATTTGCTCTGGTGCTTTCAGGCCTTGCTCAGGCGTATCATCAGTACAATTTACTTTTCAAGGCTGAAGAGACCTATGTGTTGGCTCAGCAACTTTTGGAATCGCTAAACATGGACGATGATAATTATTTGAAACTTGTTAACGCTCGTGCAGTAAATCTTCAAGCTCTAGGGCAAACGGCTAAAGCACAGGAATTATTTGCGATCATACAAAGCCACCCCGATGGTGGAGCTATATATGCTGCATCGCTCAACAACCGGGCAACTTTCTATCAAAATAAAGGAGACTATGTGGAAGCCGAAAAGTTGTACCTGGAGGCGCTCAGCAAATTCAACCAAGCGAATGCTGAGAGCAAACTCTTGTATGCGGAAACAAAATCTAATCTTGCCATTCTCAAATCTGATCAGCGGAAATATGATGAAGCAATTACTTTATTAGCCGATGCACGGAGTAACTATGAAGAGGCCGAAGCTACAGGTACCGTTGGCTACGTATATGTATTAAATAAGATCGGGTCAGTTTATTTAAAAGTGGGTAAGGCAGATAAGGCAAAAGAATCTTTTGATTTATCCTATGCGCTTTCGTCTAATTCTCCCGAGACGACCAGGGTGGCAATGCTTCAAGCGTTAATGGGATTAGGTTCATTATCGTTTCAACAAGGAAAAATAAATCTGGCAGATTCCATTTTTTTAGTGGTGGTTGATGCGTATGAAAAACAAAAGCTAAGACAGGATGCCAATTACTTAGCCGCATTGAATAACCTGGCATCCGTAAAGCAGATGCAAGGACAGTTAAAAATCAGCCGGGATCTTGTGCGTAAAATGGCTAGTCAAACGGCAGGTGTATATGGAAGGGAGAGCAGACTTTATGCCATTGCGTTGAACAATCTGGCCATGTTGGATTTGCGTTTAGGAATTGTTTCTGAAGCTAAATTTTCCATTGATTCTACGCTAACTATTTACACCCACTTGAAGGCCACCGAGTCAACAGAGTATGCGCAATCCCTGGCCACCAAGGCGAGGTACTATCAAATACTAGGTAACTATAACCTGGCCGAGCCCGAATATAAAGTGGCGTTGGATATCGTTCATAAAAATGAAGGCCCTCAAAGTCTGGAGTACGCCCAATTATTGAACAGTGAGGCGCTGCTGTTACAAACCCTTGGCAATTATGTGGAGGCGGAGAAATTATTAGCAGAGAGCAAACAAATTGTGGAAAGCAAATTGGGTAAGAATAATGTGGAGTACTCTACGGCTCTTCAAAACATAGCGGCTCTTCATCAAGCACAAGGCCAGTTGCCGAAAGCCGAAAAAATGCTGGAGGAGGCGCAGACCATCGATAAAATTATTTTAGGAGAGATGCATCCTCAATACGCTGTGCTCATCCAAAACCTGGCGACTGTTTATCAGAAAACCGGAAGAGTTAGAGATGCGGAAATGTATTTGAACAGCGCACTAAAAAATTATGAATACAATTTTGGCAAGAAACACG
>JANOLM010000025.1:0-1899 GCA_031419815.1 Bacteroidia bacterium | reverse complement strand
CTGAAAAAGGTCTTTTTTGTCTTCCGCATCCTCAGCATAAACCGAACATACTCTGAGCAATTTTTGCTGATTCTGTTCCAGTGCTGTAAGAAAGGTGTCTTCGAGTTGTTGATTCATGCTACAGGTTTGTCTATTCTTTAGTGACAGGAGGTTTGAAAATATGACATATAATTTACTTTTTTTTTCAAGGCCTATCGTCCAGTCTCTGGCGGAGACTTTGAGAAAACTTCAAGAGATGAAAAATTATCCCTAATCTGGCGCAAGTCTTGGGTGGTGCTAGGGATGTGCGGGACTTGTGCCTGTGTTACTAATCTAAGAATGAATTAGCAAAATGAAAAGTGATGAGCATTAAGTATAAATTTCATAATCCAGATGGCTGCTACTTTGTAACATTTGCCAGTCTTCAAAGAAGCAAGTAGATCCAATAGCAACAATACAACCCATGAATTTTGGCAACAAGACAAATCATTCAATTGAATGCGATACTTCAGATATTTTAAAACAAAAATGGAGTCCTGCCCGTCCGGCAGGCGGGTCATGAAAATCCTGTGAGAGCGGGATTTGTTGAGAAAGCAGAGGATTGGGTGTGCAGTAGTGCAGGTGATTATTATGCTAATCGAAAAGGGTTAATAGAATTGAGTTATGTATGAAGGAGAAGAAAGGCACATGTCCGCGCATGCCATGGCACCGTCAAAGACTTGCGCCAGATAGGGAAAGCATAAGGGGGTTGTCCATCATTTCGACATCAAAAAAACAAAGAAAATCGTTTGGGATTAATCACAGAATCTCTGCGAATACAGAAAGTGTGCTACATTACAAAGAATCAATAGAATATTTAGAAAATGAGAGCAATTGTTTATACAAAATATGGACCGCCAGAAGTTGCCAAATTAATGGAGGTTCCTAAACCACTACCAAAAGACAATGAAGTATTAATTAAAGTTTATGCATCTACCGTAAACCGAACTGACTCTGGTTTCCGTAGTGCAGAATATTTCATTTCGCGATTTTGGACTGGCATATTACGGCCCAAACATCAGATATTAGGATGTGAGTTTGCAGGTATAATAGAAGAAATTGGGAAGAGTGTAACAACATTCAAGAAAGGTGATAAGGTTTTTGGTTTTAATGACAAAACCTGTGGAGGGCATGGAGAGTATTTAACAATTGCTGAAACGGATGCGGTTACAACTATGCCTGACAACTTAAGCTTTCATGAAGCGGCTGCTCTTACGGAAGGAGCACATTATGCCTTAGTGGATATTCGAGCAGCAAAGATTGAACCTGGGCAAAATGTTTTAGTATATGGAGCAACGGGTGCAATTGGCTCTTCTGCAGTCCAGCTCTTAAAACACTTTGGGACAAAAGTAACTGCTGTTTGTAACACAAAAAACGTAGAGCTGGTAAAATCCCTTGGTGCAGATGTAGTGATTGATTATCAAACACAGGATTTCACACAGACAGAAAATAAATTTCAATTCATTTTTGACGCAGTAGGTAAAAGTTCATTTGGACAGTGTAAGCCATTGCTAACTGAAAAAGGAATTTACATTTCAACAGAATTGGGCAAAAATTCAGAGAACATATTTTTTGCACTTACAACACCAATTTGGGGTGGTAAAAAAGTCTTATTTCCAATTCCAACAATTAATAAAGAGGACGTAATTTTTTTAAAAGAACTTGTTGAAAAAGGGGAATACAAACCTCTAATTGACAGACAATATAAGTTAGACCAAATTGTAGAAGCATATAAATACGTTGAATCTGAACAAAAAACAGGTAATGTTGTAATAAAAATAGTAGAGTGACAATAACACCAGCCACTAACAGCAGATTTGAAATAGGCGAGGTTCAGTGCTCCGCAGACAGTTTTGTGGTTACAGAAAGTTCAGTTCTCCG
>JANOLM010000024.1:0-15328 GCA_031419815.1 Bacteroidia bacterium | reverse complement strand
GCAATCTCACGAATATATACTTCTATCTGATCAGGGTTTTTATCTTGATTATCAAGTGATACTAAGATGGCTCCACTTTCAAACTTCTTTCCATTGGGATGGAAGAAAGGTTCTGTCGAAACTTTTGTGCGAATGCCATGACTTAACAAACGATATATCGCTCGAGGTGCGTAGTATCCATACGATTCAAAGACATACGCATACGTTGCTTTCTCACCAATAACTTTTCCAACTGGCATTTTGAGATTTGTTACTTTCTCGCCAAGAGCAGGAGTAGCTTTAAGTTCTTCATATTCAAGACCAAAAGCTAATGGCAATGTCCAACTAGAGATATCATAAAACAGACTGTCTTTAAACTGTGACCGCTTCTCAAACATTGCTTTGATGGTTCGGTACTGAGGCTGGTTGAGTGGCACGATATAGCTCGATTCTGTCTCATAGGTTTTTCCACTGATGGTTTGATTAGCGGCTGGCTTATAAATTTCTATGCTCTGTCGTTGGATTAACTCCGCCAAATGGAAAGCCTTTGCTTTATCTTTTGAAGACCCAAACAAATATGCTTTTACAGGATCTTTCGCTGCATCTGACAAATTGATTTTATAAAAATCACGCTGATAGTTGAGAAAATCTTCACGCATTTCGTTCACTGCTTTCAATGAACTAATCATTGTGGTAAATTGATTTCGGATGGTGAAAGGAAACCGAAGAATGCCATTCACACTTTCCTGTGCATGTCCACGGGAGCTGGCCTGCTCAAATAAAACTCCCACTGCTCCCTGAATATCAGGATAGGTAGAACCCTTGCCATAATAAAAATCATCATAACCTTCTTGTGTAAAATATAGCGACCCGATTTGATCCAGGGCCTTTGCATGATACTCGCCCATTCTGCGCGTGAGTTCCTGATTTTTTTCTAGCGTTAAAGGATGCACACGAGCTGGTTCGCCCGGCATAAAAAAGAAAGTAGCATTCGTTCCTTGCTCATGATGATCCGAAAGATAATTCGGTTTCCATTGTTGAAATTTTTTAAAGCGTGCTTGTGACTCGGGCAACTGCGCAACAAGCCAGTCTCTATTAAGATCAAACCAATAATGGTTTGTTCTGCCACCAGGCCAGGGTTCATTGTGTTCCATGTCATTAGGGTCAGGCGAAATAAGCTTGCTCTTCCGCGAGTTGGCCCAGCTTGAAAAACGATGCAACCCATCGGGATTAAAACTTGGATCAAACAAAATGATTGTATTCTCTAAATACTTTTCCATTTCCGGGCCTTGCGCTGCGGCTAAGTGATAGGCCATGGCCAAACCTGCATTTGCCCCACTGGGTTCATTGCCATGAATACTACATCCCAAATAAAAAACAACCGGCATATTTTTGACATCCAGCGAACCCGATTTTTGTGGGTCGCTCAATTGCAAATGTTGTGTGCGGATGGCTTCTATGTTTTGATGATTCTTTGGAGAAGTAATTGTCAAAAGCAACAATGGCCTGGCTTCATAGGTGAGGCCGGTCTGTTCCAGTGTAATGCGATCCGAGGCTTTATCCAATGCCATCATATAGTTTACAAGCCTATCGTGACTAACATGCCATTCCCCTATCTCGTGGCCGATTATGGATTTTGGGGTAGGGATTTTAGGGTCATAGGCAACACCGTCTGGCAGATAATAGGCCAGATCTACCTGGCCAAAAACAATCGAAATAGATGCTATAATAAATGCGAAAACAAAGAATATCTTGTTCATAGGATATGTAGGAATTAATGATTCCGCTTAAGTAATTACTTTTTCACTTAAGCCACAAGAGAGAAAGTATAAGCGGTTCAAGCGGTTACTAAATTGTTAACAATTTGTTTAAAAGATTTAAAACTGGCTATCGGGAAACTGTAGGCTAAAAAGGATATGTTTGCCCATATTTTGATAACCTAAAAAACCCAAACATATGAGAAAAAATCTACTAGTAACGGTCGCTTTTGTTCTGGCAGCCTTAACAGGTTTGTGGGCTCAAGGAGTGACAACAGGCTCGATCAGAGGAACTGTTAAAGACCAGAAAGGTGAGTCCCTTCCGGGAGCCAACGTAGTGGCCATTCACGTGCCATCCGGAACCCTTTATGGCACATCAACTCGCTCTGATGGCGTTTTCACAATTCCTAACGCAAGAATTGGTGGCCCTTACAAGCTTACTACCTCTTTTGTTGGATATGAAAATCAGGAAAAAAACGAAATTTTCTTAAACTTGGGCGTAACCACCAATGTTGATTTTCAATTAGCTGAGGCCGGCACCCAGTTGCAGGAGGTTTTGGTATCTGGCAGCTCGCTTATCAATAGCGACAGAACAGGTGCTTTGACAAACATCTCCACCCAGCAAATCTCCATGCTGCCAACTCTGAGCAGAAGTTTTAATGATTATTTGAGATTGACTCCACAAGCTAACGGCAACAGTTTTGGTGGCCGCAGCAGCGGTTTTAATAACATTACTGTAGATGGAGGTCTTTTTAACAATGCCTTCGGTCTTTCTGGCACTGTTGGTGGACAAGCAAATGCACAGCCCATCAGCTTGGATGCCATTGATCAAATTACCACCAGCATTGCTCCCTACGATGTCCGTGAAGGAAGCTTTACAGGCGCTGGTGTAAACGTAGTAACGCGTAGCGGAACGAATGAATTTACCGGTTCGGTTTATCACTTCTTTAGAAATGAAGGATTTGTAAACAGCAAAGTAAGAGATCTCGAAAGCCCACTTCAGGATTTCGGTGTGAAGAATACTGGTTTTCGTGTTGGCGGCCCTATCATAAAAGATAAACTTTTTTTCTTTGCCAATTTTGAGCAAGAAAGAAGGAATGATCCGGGCACAACATTTTTAGCCTCTCGCCCCGGGGTAAGTGGTACCAACGTATCTGCTGCACAGGCTTCCGACTTAGATGCGCTTAGCACATTCTTACAAAACACTTACGGCTTTAACCCCGGCCCTTATGAAAATTATAAGAGAGCCGCCAATAGCGATAAAGCCGCTTTTAAGATAGATTGGAACATTGATAACGTGCACAAACTGACCTTAAAGTATAACTTCTTGAACTCTTACCGAGATGTAGCACCGAGTGGTAGTGGTGGTATAGCAAACACAAGAAGCCCTGGAAATACAGGACTTCCATTCTTTGGAGCATGGTATCGCATCAATAATAATCTTAATTCATTCACAGCCGAATTGAATAGCAACTTTGGAAATAAATATTCAAATAAATTACAAGTTGGGTATTCGGCATTCCGAGATTACAGGGAGAACCCGGCTATCTCTCAAAATTTCCCGATGGTGGATATTGGAAATGGTACAGGTGGTTTCTTAACTGCTTTTGGCTTTGAGCCTTTCTCTGCAAATAACCTTTTGAACACGAATGTTCTTCAAATATCAGACAACTTCGATATGTTCTTGGGCAAGCACACCCTTTCGTTAGGAACGTATAATGAGTTCTACACCTTCCAGAATGGATTTGCCCCCAATTACTTTGGCATTTACCGCTTCAACTCGTTGGCTAATTTTTATGCAAGTGCAGCAGGCACTCCGGGTCAGTCATCATTCTATAGGCTGCAATATTCCACCGCAGCCGATGGTGCATTCCCATTGGTAGAAACTAAGGCCATGCAGTTGGGCTTTTATGCACAGGACAAATATGAAGTAAACGACAAATTCAATGTTACCCTTGGCTTGCGCGTGGATGTACCGGTCATCAATGCAGACATTGCAAGAAACGATGCGGCCGCTGCGTTCAATTTTCGCGATGGTGCAAAAGTTGAAACCGATCAGGTTCAAAAATCACAACTATTGTGGTCTCCCCGCATAGGTTTTAACTATGACGTATTTGGCAACAAATCAACTCAAATACGTGGAGGTACTGGTATTTTCACGGGTCGTGTTCCTTATGTATGGATCTCAAACCAAGCCAGTAATAATGGGGTGCTCTTTGGATCACGCGATTACACGGCCGCTCAACTTTCAACATTAGTGTTTAGTCCAAATGTTGATGCTTACCGCCCAGGTGCAGGGTCAAATCCGCCTGCTGCCGCTAGTGCAACCTATGCCTTAGCTGTGACAGACAACAACTTTAAGTTTCCACAAGTGTGGAGAACAAACATTGCTTTAGACCACTCTTTTGCGGGCAAGGTATTAGCATCACTTGATTTTGCTCTAACAAAAGATATCAACGCTGTTTACCATCAAAACATAAATTTACCAAACTCACCACGTAACGCTGTTGCCGTAGGAACAGGTTCTGACACTCGTCCAATATTTTATCCGGCCGCGCCTTTAAATACCGGAACAACAAATTCAACGGCCAATACACGTATCAATAGTCCTGTCACAGACGCTATCTTAATGGCAAATACCAATAAAGGCTATAGCTATTTTGTAACAGCCCAGGTTAAAAAAACCTTTGGCTTTGGACTAGATGCGATGGTTGCTTATAATTATACGGATGCAAAGTCAGTTAACGATGGGGGATCTATTGCACAGTCTATCTGGCGCGATCGTCAGGTATCAGGAGACCCCAATCAAAATACATTAGGGTATTCTAACTTTTTACAGCGCCATAGAATCATCTCTTCTCTTAACTATAGAAAAGAGTATGCAAATCACTTTGCAACAAGCGTAGGTATGTTTTATGAATTGGCTCCTTCTGGCAGATTCTCTTACGTTTACTCTGGTGATATGAATGGAGATAATTCTGGAGGTGGCGGAAACGATTTGATTTACATACCGCGCGATCAGAGCGAAATTATTTTACAAAACATCACCAATTCAGATGCTACCGTTTACACAGCCACTCAACAATGGTCTGATCTCGATGCATATATTAGTCAGGATGAATACTTGAATGGAAGAAGAGGGCAATATGCAGAACGTAATGGAGCAGAAAGGCCATGGTACGGACAACTAGATTTCCGTCTGTTGCAGGATTTTTACTTTGACGTAAAGGGAAAAAGAAACACACTTCAGTTAAGCGTTGATATTTTCAATTTTGGAAATATGCTAAACAAGGATTGGGGCGTTTTCCAGACTACTAATAGACAAACACTTCTTGATTTTAGAGGATACAATGGTGCTGGCCGGCCTCAATTTCGTTATCCCTATCTCAATAATACAACCAAAGAACCCCTGCTTAAAACCTATAGAGACGACTTAGATTTGATTGCCCGTTGGCAAATGCAACTTGGTGTTCGCTACATTTTCGGCAACTAACTTGGATAACTTATTTAATATTCTGAAAAGAGGCTCCGCACGAGCCTCTTTTCATTTACACAGAGTTTGATTACTTTCAACCTATGGCTAAAACCATAAGCATCAGTTGTTTTCTGTTTTTCTTGCTTATCCTACCTTGCTGCACTACCCCGGTAAAGGAGAATTTCGCAACAGCACCAGACATAAATTTTGATCTCGATCAGATTCTAAAACGTGGTTACATCAATGCCCTTGTGGACAACAGCTCCACAAGTTATTTTATCTACCGTGGACGGCCCATGGGGTATGAGTATGAATTACTGGAGCGTTTTTCTAACTCTTTGAAAGTTGAGTTGAGGATTAAAGTAATTGCTGGCATAGAAGAAGCTATTGATTTACTAAATAAAGGCGAGGGTGATGTAATTGCTTTCCCGCTCACCATTACTACAGAGCGCACAAAGTATGTCGCTTTTTCCCAAACTCATTTTAATACCTATCAGGTTTTAGTTCAAAAGAAGCCCGCCAACTGGAGAGCTAATCCCTATCTGGCAGAAAAAGAATTGATTCGAAACCCGGCCGATCTTATTGGAAAAGAAATTTATGTGAAAAAGGGTTCTTCGTTTAAAGACCGGCTTGAAAATCTCTCGCAAGAAATAGGCGGGGAAATAATCATCCGCGAAGATTCAGCAGACAGCGAGACTGAATCTTTGATCCGCAAAGTTGCCAATGGAGAAATCCCTCTAACAGTTAATGATCAGACCATTGCTATGGTCAACGCTACTTATTTTCCTGAGCTTGATATCAAAACGGTTTTGAGCTTACCACAACAGATTGCGTGGGCGGTAAGAAAAAATTCTCCGCTTATGCTGGAGTCTCTCAACAAATGGTTGGGCAAAATCAAAAAAGAGGGCACTTTTCAGGTAATCTTTGACAAGTATTTTAATAGTCCACGCACTTCTCTTCAACGAGCCAATAGTGATTTCTCTTCGCTCGGTGGAAACAAACTTTCACCATATGATGATCAAATAAAAGAAGGAGCAAAATTATTGGAGTGGGATTGGCGACTGCTTGCTTCTGTGATGTACCAGGAATCCAATTTCGATCCAAAAGTGCAGTCTTGGGCTGGCGCAGTTGGGCTGATGCAATTAATGCCGGAAACGGCCGAGCATTTTGGTGTCAGTAATGTTTATGATCCCGGGCAAAACATAAAAGCTGGAGTACGTTTTCTAAAATATCTGGACAATCAGTGGGCGAAGACCATTACCGACCAAGATGAACGATTGAAGTTTGTGCTGGCGTCTTACAACGTGGGTCTTTCGCATGTGCTCGATGCCCGTAACCTAACCAAGAAGTATGGAAAAACGCCTACCCTGTGGAGTGACAATGTTGAATATTTTTTATTACAAAAGTCAAATCCAAAATATTACCGAGATACTATGTCAGTTGCAGGTTATTGTCGATGCGAAGGGCCTGTGAACTACGTGAAAGAGGTATTACAACGTTTTGAAGTCTACAAGATGCATATTCGCTAATTCAAAGATTTATAATTTAAGGTTCACGGTTCAAAAGTTTTGCAACAAAGAATCTTGAAGTTAAACTAAAAGTTTATTCACAATTTCTTCAAAATCTAAAGAACTCCATTCTCTTTCTACATCAGGTATCTTCATCACCTCATCCATAATTTTTCTTTGCTTTTGCCCGGTCGCGTAAGCATCTGAATACCGGATATGATCTTGAAAAGTTACCATAGAATAAAGAGGCACCCATGTGTCGGGGAATAATTCATGAAGCTTCGCTTCAATTTTTTTTCGAAGCAAGAAATTTGCATCTGCCACTAAATCGCGCATCTCAATAAAGTTATTTAACGCAAGTTTAGCGATGGCATCAGCATCTGGCTTACGCAATTGCTGAAATTCCGGCAAAACATTATTCCAATTATCCCGGTGCTGATCCAATAGTTGATTTAATATTCTGCAATCCTCAAAGCCAGCATTCATTCCTTGTCCAAAAAACGGAACGATGGCGTGAGCAGCATCACCAATCAACAGCGTTTTATTTCGAACCCAAGGAAAACATTTAACGGTAACTAAAGAGGAGGTGGGATTTGTCTTAAAATCTTTCAGCGCATCAGGCATCAACTTGCATGCATCCGGAAAGGTAGTTTTCAAAAATTCAACTACATCCCTATCGGTTTTTAATTTACTGAATGAAGGTGCGCCTTCAAAAGGAAAAAATAATGTACACGTAAAACTTCCATCCTGGTTAGGAAGTGCAATCATCATAAAACTTTCTCGCGGCCAGATGTGCAGGGCATTTTTTTCTAATTGAAAAGATCCTTCTGCACCGGCAGGAATATGAAGCTCCTTATAACCGTGATCAATATAATCTTGCGAATAATCAAATCGGTCTGTGAATTGAAGAGCAGCGCGAACCGCAGAAAAGGCACCGTCTGAACCAATGATGAGGTCAAAGGGAAGATGCTGGATGTTAGATGTTGGATACTGGATACTGGACTTTGGTGATGAGTTTTGAATCTTGAACCTTGAACCTTGAACCTCTAACTGCGTCATTTCAATATCCACTGATGTGATCCGTTGCTCAAAATGAAATTCTACACCCAACTTTTCCGCTTCGGTCATCAATGCTTTGTTCAAGTCGCCTCGCGAAACCGAATTGATAAATTGTCCTTGCTTTCCGTATGGTTGAAAGGTAAGCTTGCCTTGAAGGTCATGCATCATACGGCCATGCATGGGAACAGCTGTCTGTTTGATGACATTTGCCAAACCGATTTCATCCAAAGCTCTAATACCGCGATTACTTAAGGCAAGGTTAATTGATCGTCCGCCATCCATGGCTTGTTTTCGCATGTCGGCTCTTCTTTCAAAAACCGAAATCTTATAGCCTCGCTTCGATAAATAAATTGAAAGTAATGAACCTACTAATCCGGCTCCAACAATAGCGATGCTCTGATTTTTAACGGACATTTTTATTTAGATAATGCTTTTCTAAAAATCTCACTGAACCGGAATACTTCTGTGAATGTATTGTACAGCGGCACGGGTGCCACCCGTATCACATCCGGCTCTCTCCAATCTGCCAACACTCCGGCTTTCATAATTTTATCAAATACCTTGCGCCCCTGCCTGTCCGGCAGGCTGGCGTTTAGTTTCATTAGAATAGATAACTGACATCCACGATCTTTGGAGTCATGCGGAGTGATAATTGAAAAGTAGTTGCTATCCGGATCAATTTGCTTCAATAGAAATTCAAGATAGTCCGTCAATAGAACACTTTTCTTTCTCAATTTTTTTATTCCTGCCTGTTGAAAAATTTCTAATGATGCTAAGTGCGCTGCACCAGACAAAACCGGAAAGTTTGAAAGCTGCCAGCCATCTACACCCGGCATAGGTTTAAATCCTTTTTTCATTTGGAAACGCTCTTTGTCATCGTGGCCCCACCATCCTGCCAGACGAGGAAGATCAAAATTAGTCGCATGTATCTCATGTACAAATGCTCCGGCCACACCGCCAGGACCAGAGTTTAAATACTTGTAACTGCACCATACCGCAAAGTCGACTTCGTGTTTGTGAAGTTCGAGTGGCACATTACCAGCTGCGTGCGCAAGATCAAAGCCTACATAAGCACCAACCTTATGGCCAGCTTCTGTAATTTTTTTTATATCAAAAAATTGTCCGGTATAATATTGGACTGCACCAAAAATAACCAGCGCTACTTGCTCGCCATGTTCTGCAATTGTCTTAACAATATCCTCTGTTCTCAGCGTGAATGCACCTGCTCTTGGCTTTAACTCAATCAACGCAACGTTGGGATCAAGTTTATGAAATTTCAATTGTGACTCAAATGCATATTGATCAGAAGAGAATGCGCCCGCTTCTGTTATAATCTTAAAACGTTTTTCAGTTGGCTGATAAAAAGAAGTCATCATCAAATGCAAATTGACAGTAAGCTGGTTCATGGCAACAACCTCGGATGGCTTCGCCCCAACAATTCCAGCTAATGCTTTCTTACTGAATTTATGATACTGAAGCCAGGGCCTACGAGCATCGAAATGACCTTCAACACCTAATCGTGCCCAATCATCTAATTCGCCAGTGATAAATTTTTTTGTCGCCTTGGGTTGAAGTCCAAGAGAGTTACCGGTGAAGTAAATAACATCTTTGCCTTTTAATTTGGGTTGATGAAATTTAGCACGAAAAGATTTTAGCGGATCTTCGCGATCAAGTGATTGAGCATAGGCACGTGTGTTTTGAAAATCTATCATGAATTATTTCCAATAGGTGTTCCAATATTTTTCGGGCGAGATAATTTCAGTATTTTCAAATTTACCCATTGGAAAATGTTTGGAATTTCCCGTAATTAGAAAATCTGCTTGACACGATAAGGCAAGCTCTAAAAATTTATTGTCAGACTCATCTTGAAGTAGGTTTAAAGAAAACCCTGGAACAATTGAAATACTTGTTTCGCGAATAGATTCAAGTAATTCCTCAGAAGCAGCTTTAAAGCCAACTTTTTGTTGAAATTTCAGTCTTGATAAAACACCTTGATACTCCGTTAAAATATCCTTGGATACAAATAATAAAACGCGATTAGCGAAGACTAAATCAAAAACAATTCTGTGGGGATAACTTCTGCCCAGAATAGAGGATATGAACACATTTGTATCAACTACCAGCTTTTGCACTTTCGCGGTAAGCTTTAATTTCAGCATCAATTTCTTTTGATGTCATTTTGGAAAGGCCAGTTTTACGAGCAATGGCTACAACTTTTTTCAAATTCTCACGAGCCATAGATAACCTGATAAGACGTTCAAGATCAACAAAATCTATTTCTTTACTCCTTAGATTTAGTTTTTTCTTATCGACCGCAGAGATCTTTACAGTAATTTTATTCATAGTTATATTTTTTAAACAAACCTTTGATCAGCCTCCATCACCGTACCGCAATTTTTACAAGTCCTGAATTCATTGGAGCCATAGAAATCGCGAAAGCGTGGAATAAAGTCCTTTTCTATATTGTTCAAGTGAAATTTATATTCGTGCAGCTTCTGATTACAACTTTCACAAAACCACATCAGTCCATCATCTTCATCGGTGGTTCGCTTGCATTCAATAACCAGACCGATAGTGTTGGCGGGGCGTATTGGAGAGTGCGGAACGCGTGCCGGTAATAAAAACATATCTCCTTCTTTCAGGGGAATCGCAACCGCTTTTCCATCTTCCTGGATTTTTACGGTAATGTCACCTTCTAATTGATAATACAATTCTTCTGTTTCATTGAAGTGATAATCTTTGCGCGCATTGGGGCCTGCCACAATCATCACAATGTAATCACCAGCATCGGCATACAAATTCTTATTGCCAACGGGTGGTTTTAGTAACTCGCGGTTGTCGGTAATCCATTGTTTCAAGTTAAAAGGTCTGCGGATAGCCATATTTGGTTGTGTTAAATTGCAGAAGTGTAGGTGCTAAAGTTAGTAAAGAAGATGTTCTTTTTACTACTTCGCTTGTTCCTTAAACGCATTAGTTTGCTATGCAAGTATGCTATCCTTTTGTCATGCAAGCTACGTAGTACTCTGTATATTTGTCTCAAATCGAATTATGAATCTTGATTTAACCGGAAAAAGGGCGGTCGTCTGCGGCAGTACGCAAGGCATTGGAAAAGCCTCTGCCATCGAACTTGCTTCTTTGGGAGCCAGCATTACCTTAGTGGCCCGCAACAAAGAAAAGCTAAAAGCAATTTTAAAGGAATTGCCTTGCAAACCGAAACAGACCCACTCATGTTTGATTGCTGATTTCAATTTTCCAGAAGCGTTGCAAGCCACTATCGAAAAATATAGTGAGGGAAAAACTATCCATATCCTTGTAAATAATACGGGGGGGCCTCCTGCTGGCCAAGCCATTGATGCAACATCAGAAGAATTTATAAGAGCTTTTTCCAATCATCTTCTTTGTAACCAAATTTTGGTGCAGGCATTAGTTCCTGGAATGAAAAAAGCCGGCTTTGGAAGAATCATCAATATTATCTCAACGTCTGTTAAAATCCCCATACGAGGACTTGGTGTCTCCAATACTATTCGTGGGGCAGTGGCAAATTGGTCAAAGACACTTTCCATTGAGTTAGCCCCGTTTGGGATAACTGTTAATAACGTTTTACCTGGCGCTACCATGACGGGTCGGTTGGAATCCATCCTAAAAATGAAAGCAGAGAAATCTAAGAAATCTGTTGAGGAAGCAAAGCAGGAAATGATTTCTGAAATTCCGGCAGGAAGAATTGCTGAACCCCATGAAGTGGCTGCTGCTGTTGCTTTTCTGGCCAGTCCATCGGCTGGATATATCAATGGAATCAATGTGCCTGTAGATGGTGGAAGGACAGGAAGTTTATAAATTGATAATAAATTAACCACATAGGCCCATAGGTCACATAGAATAATTTGCTCCTAAAAACTATGTGCGCTATGTGCCTATGTGGTTTAATTGAAAGCCTATGCTAAAAATCCTAAACTACATCAACGGAGAATTGGTAAGCCCAGAATCAAATCAGTATTTGGATAATTACAATCCGGCTGAAGGAAAAGTATATAGCCTCATTCCCGATTCTAACGAGCACGATGTAGCCAACGCAGTGACAGCAGCGAACACCGCTTTTGGAAAATGGTCATCAATGTCATTAGATAAACGATCTGCCATCCTTTTAAAAATTGCTGACCTCATCGATCGCGATTTTGAAAAACTCGCTCTAGCTGAATCTATTGACACAGGGAAACCAGTGATGCTTGCCAAATCAATGGACATCTCGCGGGCCTCTGCTAATATCAAATTCTACGCAACAGCCGCGATGCATTTCGCATCGGAGTCTCATTTAATGGAAGGCGAGGCTGTCAACTACACTACACGAACACCCATTGGTGTGGCCGGGTGTATTTCTCCATGGAATCTTCCTCTCTATTTATTCACCTGGAAAATTGCGCCTGCCCTCGCGGCTGGTTGTACCGTAGTCTCAAAGCCATCCGAACTTACACCCATGACTGCGTTTCTCTTTTCGCAGCTGTGTATCGAAGCAGGTTTACCAAAAGGAGTTTTAAATATTGTTCATGGATTGGGGGGGAAAGTAGGTCAAGCTATCATTGAACATTCAGATGTTCCAGTCATTTCATTTACAGGCGGCACGGTAACAGGTAAAAGAATTGCCGCCTCTGTCGCGCCTATGTTTAAAAAACTATCGCTTGAATTGGGTGGAAAAAATCCAAACATCATTTTCTCAGATTGCGAATTTGAACAAGCGATTGATACTTCAATCCGTTCTTCGTTTTCCAATCAAGGCGAAATATGTTTATGCGGGTCCCGTATTTTGGTTGAACGAAGTTTATATGACCGCTTTGTAGAAACTTTTGTTACACGAACCAAAGCTTTGATAGTTGGAGATCCTCTTGAGGAAAAAACAAATATCGGAGCCTTAGTATCCGAACAGCACATGAACAAAGTGCTTTCTTATATTCAACTCGCAAAACAAGAGGGCGGAAAAATACTTTGCGGTGGTAATCGCGTAAAAATTTCAGGAAGGTGTGAGAAGGGATACTTTGTTGAACCCACAGTCATTACAGGACTGGATCAAAATTGCCGCACGAACCAGGAGGAAATTTTTGGGCCTGTTGTTACCATTATGCCTTTTGATGAAGAGCAAGAGGCAATAGCATTCGCCAACGCAACAACTTATGGTCTCAGTGCCACAATATGGACGGAAAATCTTAAACGAGCCCATCGGGTAGCTCACCAACTAAAAAGCGGTATCATCTGGATCAATTGCTGGCTGCTGCGCGACTTGCGAACTCCTTTTGGAGGGATGAAACAATCCGGGGTAGGAAGGGAAGGCGGTTGGGAAGCGATTCGATTTTTTACGGAGACAAAGAATGTGTGCATTAAATTGTAAGGTCAATTCAAACATTCTACTTTTAACATAATGATTAGAAATAGTTGGGAAAATCTTTGGGAAATCAATGTGGCATTGTGTTCCCTTGGATGGTTAAGTATAATCGATTGCTTAAACTTTATAAAACAATACTATTATCTTGTTTACGTTTAATCTGAAATTATCTTCTGTGCGGGTTCTTTTATTTTCTCTTTTCTTTTTTTCATCAGGCTACTTGCATAGTCAAAGTATCAATTCCTTACTGTCCAAACTAAAGCCTGGCGAAACAGTACCTTCCGAATTGCTGGCATCACGGTCTGTTGTGCTTCACGATTATACATTTGAACAAGAAGAGTTGGAAACTATTCAACAATCCTTTCAACAAACAGGGATTGATGCGGTTGTCTATTATGCCAATGATCTACTACTTTCCGGAAAAGATGTTACTCCGGTTTTAGTAAACTATTTTACAGAACGGGAAATTAAATACTTGATTTTTTTTGAAAAAGATGCCAGCTTTTACACGATGACCATAGCACCATTTAACAATAAGATTGATTTCTTTGATGCGGATCAATCTGCATGGAGGTTAAAACACAACAACCTAAAAGAAATGCTCGGGTATATTTACGGCACCGCTTTAAACAGTCAGAAGAAAAAAAACTTTTTGATCAATGACATTCCTGAAAAAGGGGATGTCCCCCCCATTATAAAAGGAAGGCGTTCAGATTTTTTTTCGCTTGACATGAAAGTAGATAAGCTGGCCGTTCCAAAATTTGGAAACGAAAGTATGGACAGAGAACTAGATGAACTCCTTAAAGCAAATTATACTTCTGCGTATGTATTGGCTGACCTGAATACAGATGAAAAAGAACTTCGCAAACAGGGCTACTCTTATGTGTTGTGCTATGTTCGCACTCGTAATGCTACCGCTAAGCAAATTCTGGGATATGATATGACCAAATCTGAAAGTGCACTTGCCTCAGTGACTTATCCCAATGATGCCATGCAATTAAAAACTATTCCATCGGAAACTCCTGTCTATAAATTCTATTTACGCCACATTGATTCCGGTAATGTTTATCTGGGAACAAAATGGGATGCTGATGTTACCTGGCAAGAGGCATTAAGAAATCATGTGAAGGGAGGCTACAAGTAATTCCTGGAGGAGAGCTTGAATTTGCACTGGGAAAAGTTAGGCTTAAGATTACCTTCCGTAATACGCATTCATAAAATAGCTTCGCTTGAGAAAGAGCTTGTTGATTTAAAAATCGGACGGCTGGTTAAGATTGCACAAGAGTAAATTAGAAGGACTTTTAAAAAGTTGATAGCTTAAGCTGATTGTTGATCACACTATTCTTTTTTTGAAAAACGTTTAAGCTGCTGATCAGCGGTCCTGACGTTTTTTGATTGCAAGCGCTGCAATTATCAGGAGGGCAAAAAATACATACCTGTTGAAATGAAAATCTGGCCAATCCCATCCCATGTGCCAGGAATGGAATCCAAAAATCCCACCTACTAAACCCATTATCCCACCAAATATACCTCCGATCAATCCGATTATTCCCCCAAATATTCCAATCATTAATCCGAATACTACCGCTGCTAAAGCAATCCAAAATGGGAATGTGATAATAAGTATCAAGACAAGTAAAACGGTTGGCGTACGCGACATGGTTTTGGGTTTCGCACGAAGCAACAAAAATCATTCAAAAGTGGACAAGCTCTTAATTCCTTCAAATTTGAAGTTCCTGGACTGTCAACCTGTTGAAAAATGAACAGTCATTTTCTCAAATCGTACACATTTCTGGCGAATAGCTAAGCGAAGTTGCTCGTTTTATAAACTTGAATAGAGAATAGGCTCATCTTTCAACTTTGAATATGTCTTCTTATAATCTTTTGACTTGCCTAAGTTGCAATAAATTTTATGCCTTGAAAATTGTGCTAAATATAAATGGTGCTTCTTTTAAAGAACTTGAAAAAAAAATAAGCCACAGATCCACATATAAGTAAGTGAACCTGTGGCTTTCAGAATTTTTTAGACAAAGTGCCTTTAAAAGGGGTACTCTCCTTTCTCAATCACATAATTCGCTACTTTTCTTCTGGCTTCTTTCAAGTTGTAAGGATCTATTTTTGTAAACCGTTTCAATCCGAGCATCATCAATCTTAACTCATCTCCTTCCGCGAAAGCGTA
>JANOLM010000023.1:0-2493 GCA_031419815.1 Bacteroidia bacterium | reverse complement strand
TTATGCTGAAAAGCCCGTTGAGAACTTAGAAAAATTGACAGAAGAAAAGAAGAGTTGCTGTGGACCGGAGTGCTGTAATTAAATTCACAATAGCAGTAAGCAATAGCCTTAGGCAAGTCAATCAATTGCCTACTGTGATTTGCTTACTGCCTACTTTTTATAAATATAAACCGTGAACTATACCTTGACCATTATCAAAGATCAAAAGTCGCTCGAAAACCTACGGCAGGCCGGCAATCGGCAAGGGGCTATTTGAAAATGAAATCTTGACCATTAAATCTCCAAGGTCTGTTCACTAAAGCAAACAGACCTTGGAGATTTTAAACCACTTGTTATCAAGCTAACGTTAAACGAATGAAAAAAAGAATTTTGGTACTCTGCACAGGCAATTCATGCCGCAGCCAGATTGCACATGGCTATCTTGAACATTTTGGAAAAGATAAAGTGGAAGTCTCTAGTGCAGGAATAGAAACACATGGCGTAAATCCAAGAGCCATAGTTACTATGAAGGAAGATGGTATTGATATTTCTCATCACACTTCCAATAATGTCAATGAATATGCAGACAAAGCGTTTGACTATGTGATCACTGTATGCGACAATGCAAAAGAAAATTGCCCCTACTTTCCTGCCAGGATAAAGATGCTTCACCAAAATTTTCCAGATCCGGCCAAAGCCAAAGGCACTGAAGATGAAATCACTACTGAGTTCAGAAGAGTAAGAGAGTTGATTAAGTCTTACTGCCAAAGTTTTATAACTCAGTATGTGTAATCGGTAATCAAGTGATCAGTAATCGGTTTGATAAATACCGATCACCCATTAACCCTAACATTCGTTAGAAGAAAATTTGCTGGCGGCTTTGTTCTGCTTTCTGTGGACTGTGAGGTTTTAATTCTATTTTTGACTTTCAACAGAACCCAATGAAACTGAATAAGTATTTCGTAATCGATTTCGATAGCACATTTACCAAAGTAGAAGCATTTGATGTGTTAGCTGAAATATCCTTAAAGGATCATCCCGACCGGAAAAGTATGGTCAATAAGATCATAGCGATCACTAATCAGGGCATGGATGGATCATTATCTTTCCGTGAGTCTCTTGAAAAGAGGGTTGCTTTACTTTCACCAAACAAAAGGCATCTGGAACAATTGGTAGTAGTCTTGAGAGAAAAAGTATCAGAATCTTTCAAACGCAACAGGGAATTTTTTCAACAGTATGCCGATAACATTTACATTATCTCCAACGGTTTTCATGCATTCATTGATCCCATTGTAATGGAGTATGGCATCAAGCAGGAAAACATTTTTGCCAATCGTTTCGAATTTGATGAGCAAGGAAACGTAATCGGCTTTGACAAAGAAAATCCATTATCAGCAAATAATGGAAAAGTCGAACAACTTAAAAGACTTAGCCTACCTGGTGATGTGTATGTAATCGGAGATGGCTACACAGATTATGAAATTAAACATGCCGGATTGGCCAATAAATTTTTTGCCTTTACCGAAAATGTAGAACGCGAGAGCGTTTTGAAAAATGCAGACCACATTGCCCCAAGCTTTGACGAATTTTTATACTTGAACAAATTGAACACTGCTATTTCTTACCCTAAAAACAGGATCAACGTTCTCTTGCTGGAGAATGTACACCCCGTTGCCATTGAACTTATGAAGGCGGAGGGCTTCAATGTAGAAACCTATTCAGCTGGATTAGATGAAAATGAATTATGCGAGAAGATAAAAAATATCTCCGTACTTGGTATTCGTTCCAAGACTCAGGTGACGGCCAAAGTCCTTGAAAATGCGAACCGCTTAATGGTGATTGGTGCATTTTGCATTGGCACTAATCAGATTGATTTAAAAGCAGCCACCAAAAAAGGAGTTGCTGTTTTTAATGCCCCATTCAGCAACACGCGCTCTGTGGTGGAGCTTGCCATTGCAGAAATGATCATGCTCATGCGCAACATTCCAGACAAGTCTGCTAAAATGCATATTGGCAAATGGGATAAGTCTGCTGCAGGAAGTTTTGAAGTCAGAGGAAAGAAGTTGGGGATTATCGGCTACGGTAATATCGGTACCCAGCTTTCCGTCATAGCAGAAAACCTTGGAATGAATGTCTTCTACTACGACAAAGAAGAGCGGCTTGCGTTAAGCAATGCTACCAAATGCAAAACACTTAAAGAACTACTGTCTATTTCTGATGTCATTTCACTTCACGTGGATGGAAGAGAATCCAATACCAACATGATAGGAGAAGCGGAATTTAAATTGATGAAGAAGGGTGTCATCTTTCTAAACTTGAGCCGCGGTCATATAGTAGATATCAAGGCGCTAAAAGAAAATATTTTAAGCGGAAAAGTAGCAGGTTGTTCCATTGATGTGTTCCCCTACGAACCTATAAGCAACAACGAAGAATTTGTTTCAGAACTAAGAGGCTTAAGAAATACAATCATCACCCCACACATTGGAGGTAGCACTTCAGAAGCGCAGGAAAATA
>JANOLM010000022.1:0-10933 GCA_031419815.1 Bacteroidia bacterium | reverse complement strand
TCTTGCAGGCTTACAGGGTCTTGTGGTCCAAACCACCGCATCGTTTGTTCCATTAAAATCATTTTAGGAATAGTTGTGGTCATATCAATGCTTAGATTAGAATGTGTCGAAAAAGATATTCAAATTTTTATAAATGGGCATCTTTAAAAACTCCTTTTGACCTTCTCCTTTTGGAGAAGGATTGAGGATGAGGTGGTCAAAGGCAATGTTTTTAGAGATGCCCAAATGTTAAATTGTTCTTTGAGATTTTCAACTAATGGAAATATATAATCCCTAAAAGTTTTAAATGCAAAACACGTGAATTATTTTATACTAAAGTTCTTTTCATCGAGATATGGTTTTCTTAGGTAATATTGAACAGAGGCATAAATGGGTTCAGAGGAGTTAAGGATGAATTATTTAAGCTACTTTTAAGTATATTGTCTATAAGTTCCATAGAATTTAATATATTTGTAATACAATTACATTTCCAAAATGCTTTTCGATGAAATTCGTTCAAAAGTAGGGTTTTTAAGCCTTTCCGAAGGTCTTTCCTGGATAAGTCTTGAATTTGGCGCAAAAGCAAAATTTTCATCTGCGTTGGGTATTGAAGATCAAATCATCACGCATTTGATCGCAAGCCAAAATCTTTCCATCGAAATATTTACCCTGGATACCGGAAGGCTATTTCAGGAAACGTATGATCTTCTGGATTTAACCCGTTCGAAATATCGAGTCAACATAAAGACCTACTTCCCAGATTATCGGCAAGTAGAGCAGCTTCTGACCACGAAAGGCTCAAACAGTTTTTATAATTCGGTGGAAAACCGAAAAGAGTGCTGCTTCATAAGGAAAGTCGAACCTTTGAAGCGAGCACTTGAAGAATGTACTGTGTGGATAACCGGCATCCGGGCTGAGCAATCTGTAAACCGTGGAGAAATGGAAGTGGTAAGTTGGGATGATCAACATAAGGTTATAAAATATAATCCGCTATTAAATTGGTCAGAGCATGATGTTTTGAAATTTGTGGAGGAAAATAAAATCCCGGTGAACACGCTTCACAAAAAAGGTTTTTCAAGCATTGGCTGCGCACCCTGCACACGTGCTGTTGCGCCTGATGAAGATTCAAGAGCCGGCCGATGGTGGTGGGAAACTTCTAGTAAGGAGTGTGGCTTGCATGAAACTAAAGCTGAATTGAAATTGAAGTAACGAGAGATGACCCTGAATACGAAAATATTTCCGAGAGAACTTGAAGATGAAGCCATCTATATAATGCGCGAAGCAGCAGCGCAGTTCGAAAGACCTGCGATACTGTTCTCGGGTGGCAAAGATTCTATTACGCTTGTTCGCCTGGCACAAAAGGCTTTTTATCCTGGTAAGGTGCCATTTCCATTGGTGCATGTTGATACCGGACATAATTTTCCAGAAACCATTACTTTTCGCGATTGGCTAGTGAAATCAACCGGATTGAATTTGATTGTGGCGAATGTTCAAGAGGATATAAATGCCAAGCGTGTTACGGAGGAGAAAGGTAAATACGCCAGCCGCAATACCTTGCAAACAGTAACACTGTTGAGAGTGATCGAAGAAAATAAATTTGATGCTTGCCTGGGTGGTGCAAGGCGCGATGAGGAAAAAGCCCGTGCTAAAGAACGCATCTTTTCCGTGCGTGATGAGTTTGGCCAGTGGGACGCTAAGAACCAACGTCCTGAGTTGTTTGATTACTTAAATGGCCGCATTAAACCTGGCGAGAATGTACGGGTCTTTCCGATCTCGAATTGGACAGAACTCGATGTTTGGAACTACATAAGAGAAGAGGATCTCGCTATTCCATCTATTTACTTTTCACATGAGCGGGAAATTGTTGTAAGAGATGGTGTTTTGTGGCCCGTCTCTGATTTCATTTACCGCGATGCCGATGAACAAATCACTAATAAAAAAGTACGCTTTAGAACAGTGGGCGATATGTCGTGCACGGCTGCGGTAGCGTCAGAAGCTGCTTCAATAGATATTATTATAGATGAAATTTTGGGTGCAACCCTTTCGGAAAGAGGAACGCGGCTAGATGATAAGAGGGGAGAGGCAGCGATGGAGACGAGAAAAGTCAGCGGATATTTTTAGGAAGTGAACAATTAAGAGATTGGAACAATCTTAGACCAATACCCAATCTCTTTAGTATAAATTCAAAAACTTGAATGGAAGTATTACGAATAGCAACAGCAGGTAGTGTAGACGATGGCAAAAGCACATTGATTGGAAGGCTTTTGTATGAAACAAATTCCATTGCCACGGACAGACTTGAAGCCATTCAACGCGCCAGTCAGCGCAAGGGCATAGACTTTTTAGATTTATCCTTATTGACTGATGGATTAATTGCTGAGCGTGAACAAGGCATCACAATTGATGTAGCACATATTTATTTCAGCACGCTCAAAAGGAAGTTCATCATTGCCGATTCACCAGGGCATGTTGAGTACACACGGAACATGATTACAGGTGCCTCAAAGGCAGATGTGTCTATTATTCTTGTGGATATTAGAAATGGAATCCTGGACCAAACGAACCGACATTATTTTATTGCAAATCTTCTTCGCATTCCTAATGTGATTGTGTGCATTAACAAAATGGATTTGGTAGGATATGATGAAAGCCAGTTCAATGCACTGAAAGAGGAATTCCTGGCCTTTACCAAACAGTTAAAATTTTCCGAACAAGAAATACAATTTGTACCAGTAAGCTCATTGCACGGGGAAAATATCACAAAGCAATCTTCAAAGATGAAGTGGTATAAAGGTCAGCCGCTGCTTGCCATTTTAGAAAGCATGGAAGTGCATAAACAATTGCACAAAGCCCCTGCACGTTTTCCAGTTCAGTATATTATACGACCACGAAATGATGAGTTTCATGATTTCCGCGGCTACGCTGGCCGTATAGCGAGCGGGTCTTTTAAAATAGGAGACGCGGTAACAGTTCTCCCCTCTATGCAGAAAAGCATGATTACAAATATCCATCAATACGATCGGCAGCTCCCTAAGGCGGATGCCCGACAATCTGTTGTGATAACCCTAAAAGATAATATTGATATTAGCCGCGGTGATTTTTTAGTAAAGAGCCACGAAGAGCCTGTCCTAAAAAAAGAAATTGAAAGTGACATTTGCTGGATGAACCCCCAGCCTTTGGTAAGCGGCAAGACCTATCTTCTTCAGCACGGAACTTCACAGACAAAAGTAAAAATCACCAGCATCGACTATGTTCAGGTTCCATCCACACTTGAAAAACTTGCTGCTACTGAACTTAAAATGAATGACATCG
The DNA here is from genome assembly GCA_031419815.1 of Bacteroidia bacterium. Lineage (GTDB taxonomy): Bacteria > Bacteroidota > Bacteroidia > Cytophagales > Cyclobacteriaceae > ELB16-189. The sequence continues at coordinate 7,642 of JANOLM010000022.1, read as the reverse complement.
CTAGTATTAAAATCAGAACCGCTAAGCCCCTGGCCATGGATCCGTATTCAGAAAACCCCAGCGATGGCGCCTTTATTTTGGTAGATGAATACTCCAATAATACCGTGGCTGTTGGGTTTGTCAAGTAAGTCTTTTATAGCCTAATTCTGCCTCCTTAAAGGCATCTAATAATATTTATACTCTAAGTCTATCAATTTAGTAGATATTAGCTAATTTTGTATTAGTTTTTTGCCCTGGATCAATTTTTATAGGTAATGCATAGGGCTATTTTTAGATGAATACTGCAAGAAAAAATTACGGAAAAGTTATAATCGCAGGCGCTGGCCCTGGCGACCCAGAGCTTATCACCTTAAAGGCATTGCGCTATTTGAGAGAGGCGGATACCATCATTACCGACAGGTTAGTGAGCCATGAGTTATTTCCGGGAAATGTAAAAGATAGTGCAATCATTCTTTACGCGGGAAAGCAAGGGGGCAGAGAGGAATCTACCTCGCAGCAAAGGATCAATGAATTATTAGTTGAGCATGCTTTGCAAAATAAGTTAGTGCTTCGCCTGAAGGGTGGCGATGTGTCTTTCTTTTCAAACATTATGGATGAGGTAAAGGCGCTAACTGAAAATTTTATTTCTTATGAAATTATTCCAGGCGTTACGGCTGGATCAGGCGCAGCCGCCTATGCTGGCATTCCGCTTACGGCAAGGGGATATGCTGCTTCTGTTCGGTTTCTTACCTGTTATGATCCGGAAACAATTAGTACTGCTTTGTGGAATGAATTAGCAACTACCAATGACACACTGGTCTTCTACATGTCTTCAGATTCAATGCCGGCAATTGTCTCGCAACTATTAGCCAATAAAATTTCTTTGGATAAAGAAATGGCAGTAATAGAGCAGGCCACTACGCCTTATCAAAAGGTGCACGTATACAATCTCCATGAATTTTATGCCACTGGTAATGCTAAGCATTTTATATCACCCACTGTGATAATAATTGGTCGTGTGGTAGGGTTGCATAGGAATTTTCAATGGATGAAAAACAGTATCAGCACCGAAAATTATTTTAGGCCTTTAACAAATTTATCACCTTTTGAAAAATTGAAACTGGAATATGTTGGCAGAAACAAAACTTAAGACTCTTCAACAATTAGTGGAGAGCCTGACCAAGGAAGAACTGATATGGATAAATGGCTATTTGTCCGGACTTGTTACAACCGATTTATCTAAATATTCAGAGCAGGCTGTTAAACCAGCTGTTGGTAAAATCACAATTGCCTTCGGCACAGAAACCGGGAACTCTAAAAAACTGGCGGCTGATTTTGCAGCAAAGGCCAAGAAGGCGGGCATTAATGTTAAGCTAATAAGTCTGGATCAGTATCGTTTGAGTGATCTACTGAGTGAAGAATATTTTCTCGCTGTAATCAGCACACATGGTGAAGGAGAACCTCCTGCGTCTGCCCGGAAATTTTATCAGTACATCCATGAGAACTCACTTCAATTGGACAAGCTACACTACAGCGTTTTGGCACTGGGAGACACTTCTTATCCTTTGTTTTGCAAAACGGGCGAAGATGTAGATTTAAAATTGCAAAGTCATGGTGCAAAAAGAGTTGCCCCCTTGCAGCGATGTGATACAGACTATGAGCCAGATGCGAATGCCTGGTTTGAAAATGTATTGAAATCATTGAGTATAGGAGCGCCAGTAAAAAGCTTTCAACCTAAGGTTCCTTCTAAAACAAGTGGTAAGAAGAATTATACGGGCACAATATTAAACAGGATTAATTTGAACGGGAGAGGATCATCTAAAGAGACCTACCACTTTGAAGTAGCTGCAGATGATCTGGCTTACCAACCTGGCGATTCCATTGGAATTGTTCCTGAAAACCCGCTGGAGATTGTACAATCGGTTCTTCAACTAATGAGCGTTGATGGAACGAGAAAACTTTCCTTCAAGGAAGAAGCGGTGACAGTCTTTGACCTGCTGAAGAAGAAACTAAATATTGTATATCTGCCAGAGCGGGTAGTGAAAAAGTATGCTGCAATTATTCAGCAGGAAATACCTTCCACCCGGATTGATTTGCTTAATCTTTTAAAGATTTATCCGGTGAAAGATGTTTCTCAGTTCGAAGAAATTATTGGAATATTAGAACCGATCACACCGCGCCTATATTCTATTTCTTCTTCGTTATTGGCTCATTCAGGTGAAGTGCATATTACGGTAGTCCGCAATTGTTTTACACTTAATGAAGAAGTACATCGTGGACTTTGCTCCGATTATCTTGCGCAAATGCCTGAAAATTCTTCTTTCCAATTTTACATTCATAAAAATTCTGAATTCAAGCTTCCCGCTGCCAATCAAGATATCATCATGATAGGGCCAGGTACTGGAATTGCACCTTTTCGTGCATTTATTGAGGAGCGCGATGCAATTGGAGCCAGCGGAAGGAACTGGCTATTCTTTGGCGAGCAGCATTTTGCCAGCGATTTTCTATATCAAACTGAAATACAAAATCACGTTTCCACAGGTGTGCTAACAAAAGTGAACACGGCTTTTTCACGTGATCAGAAAGAGAAAATTTACGTGCAGCATAAGATGTTAGAACATGCCGAAGAATTGTATCAGTGGCTATCATCAGGCGCTTTTCTTTACGTGTGCGGGTCAAAAGATCCGATGAGTACGGATGTTGATAATGTATTACTGGAAATCATTCAGAGAGCTGGAAGCAAAACAAAAGAGCAGGCTCAGACCTTTTTTAATCAACTAATTGAGGAAGGAAGGTACGTGAAGGATGTCTATTAAATTTTAAGTGATTATGTCAGAAAAGGTAAATCATTCTCCCATTGAAAAAATAAAGAAAGAAAGCAAGGGGCTGAGGGGAGAGATACAGGAAAGTCTGAAAGACGAAATTACTGGAGCCATTCGTGAAGACGACCAGGCCGTTATAAAATTTCATGGTATGTATCAGCAAGACGATCGGGATGTCCGGGAAGAACGTGCTGAAAAGAAATTGGACAGGCTGTATTCTTTTATGATACGGCTTCGGCTGCCGGGTGGATTCCTGACACCGGAGCAATGGATAGCCACACATGAAATTGCAGGAGAGAACTCTACTGGTGTAATCAAAATCACGACACGTCAAACGCTGCAGCTCCATGGTATCTTTAAGTCAAAAATAAAGCCTACTATTAAAGCCTTTAACAAAAGTAAATTAGATTCAATCGCTACCTGCGGAGATATCAATCGAAATGTCGTTTGCAGTTCTCATCCAAAACAATCGCCCCTTCACGAAAAAGTATTTGCTTATGCCGATAAGATAAGCGAGATGCTGATGCCAAAGACCAAAGCTTATTATGAAATTTGGTTAGATGAAGAAATTATTCTGGATAAGAAGGACGAAGAAGATCCGTTGTATCAGGATCGATACCTTCCACGTAAGTTTAAGATCGCTATTGCTATCCCACCGAATAATGATGTTGACGTTTTTGCAAATGACCTGGGCCTCATTGCCATCATAGAAAACAATAAGTTATTGGGATTCAACATTGCTATAGGCGGGGGTTTGTCTGCCACCCACGGAAACAGTGAGACTTATCCACGGCTTGGAACTGTCATTGGTTTTTGCAACAGCGAAGAAAAAACTTTGAAGGCAATCTATGAAGTTCTTACCGTTCAACGGGATTTCGGAAACCGAAGTGATAGAAAGTTAGCCCGACTTAAATATACCATTGATAAATACGGTATTGAATGGTTTAAAAGCGAATTGGAAAAGCGGACTGGCTTTTCATTGGAGGAAGCACGGCCATATAAGTTTACTCAGCGCACAGATTATTTCGGATGGCATCAAAATGACAAAGGCTTATGGTATTACACCGTATTTGTTGAGAACGGAAGAATTCTTGATGATGAGCAGATCAAGTTAAAATCTGCTCTATTGGAAGTTGCGAAAACGGGTAAGGCTAATTTCAGGTTTACCTGTAATCAAAATTTGATTCTTTCGGACATTGACGCCAAAGATAAAATTGCTATTCAAAATATTCTGGAAGGTTATCAGATCATGTCCCATGTGGAAGGAGCTTCCGCTATTCGTAAGAATTCAATGGCGTGTGTTGCTTTCAATACTTGCCCACTAGCCTTGGCGGAAGGACAACGTTACCTTCCGTCATTGATCAGTAAAATTGAGCCTTTGTTGGATAAGAATGGTTTAAAAGAGGAAGATATTATCATCCGTATGACGGGCTGTCCCAATGGATGTGCCCGTCCATATATAGCAGAGATAGGTTTTGTAGGAACTGCTTATGGCCATTATAATTTACATGTGGGTGGCGATCATCAGGGAGAGCGCCTCAACAAACTTTACATGGAGAATCTTGATGAGGCTGCCATACTTACTGCACTTGACAAATTGTTTTCAGACTTTAAAACCGGAAGGCAAAAGGGAGAACGCTTTGGCGACTTTGCGTGGCGACAGCAAGTAAACAATTGATTGTGGAATGCGAGTTTTAGTAGAAGTTCAGCCATCCAGAAAAATGAAATGATAAAATTAAGTACTAATGAACACAGATCTTAGCGTACCCGCTGTAAAGGAAACAAACAAACTATTTCCAGTTTTTCTAAAACTGGAGGAGATGCGTTTGCTTATTGTCGGTGGCGGTTATGTTGGGTTGGAAAAACTTAATGCAGTAGTACATAATTCACCGGATACACAAATTAAACTTGTTGCAATATCTATTTCTGAAGAGATTAAAAAGCTAGCAGAACAATATCCGAGTCTTCAATTGATTGAGCGCCCCTATTATATTCAAGATTTGGAGGATGCTGATATTGTGATAGTAGCGGTAAATGATCGCAGTGTTAGTGAGTTGATACGCACAGATGCCAAAGCTAAAGGTAAGTTGGTAAACGTAGCTGATAAACCTGATCTGTGTGATTTTTATATGGGCTCCATCGTTAAAAGAGGAAACCTGAAGATTGCGATATCCACCAACGGTAAATCACCTACCATTGCCAAACGTTTGAAAGAAGTTTTTTCTGATGCCCTTCCTGAACAGGTCGATGATCTTTTGGATAACATGCAGGCACTTCGTGGAAAGCTGAATGGAAACCTTTCAGCTAAGATCACTCGATTGAATGAAATCACACATGTGCTGGCAACAGATAATGGCAATGCCCGTCAGATAGGTGAAAAGCGTTGGAAACGTATTGCCTCTTATTCATTGTTTGCATTTTTCTTCATGTTTGTTGGCCACCTAATGCTATCCTATATTCCTTTTAATGACATTCTGGGAGGGTTAAAGGAAATGACAAAGGATTTGGACGCAAATTTTTATTGGATGATTGGGGCCGGATTTCTCGCGCAGATGGTAGATGGTGCTTTGGGTATGGGTTATGGTGTTACGTGTACGATTGCACTCTTGTCAACAGGTATTAATCTTCCGGCTATTAGTGGTAGCATTCACACTGCAGAAATGTTTTCGAGCGGGGTATCGGGCTATAGTCATTACAAGTTTGGAAACGTTAACAAAAAATTATTTAAGACATTGCTTATTCCAGGCGTTATTGGAGCCATTGCTGGTGCAGTTCTTCTTTCCACATTTGGAAATGAATACGCAGACATAATCCGCCCCATATTGGCAGTCTACACATTGTTTCTAGGAACAAAAATTCTTTTGACTGCTTTTCGTAAGAATAGAGAGTCAAAAAAAGTAAAGCGAGTGGGGTGGCTTGCTGGCGCTGGCGGCTTTCTGGATTCGTTTGGTGGAGGCGGCTGGGGACCGCTTGTTACGAGTACATTAATTTCAAAAGGCCTAAGCCCCAGATATGTGATTGGTTCAGTAAGTATCACAGAGTTCTTTGTGACACTCGCAAGTGCCCTCACATTTTTTACAATACTAGGTGTGAGTCATTGGCAGGTGATTGTGGGTTTGATCATTGGCGGGACAGTTGCGGCACCTATAGCAGCCAGGCTGGCCGGTAAGCTCCCGATCAAAACCATGTTTATTTCGGTGGGTGTTTTGGTTATCTTCTGGAGTTTAAGAATTCTTGTGAAGGCGTTAGGGATATTTTAATTCTCCCTTCACATTATCAATTTTTGTCGCAAAAATCGAGACTCTGAATTTCAATCCCCTTCTAATAAAAAAGTAAACTATCGGGTCTCACCCGATCACACCCAAAACATCGATTTATTTAACCAACCCAAATCCCTTCATCGCTTTCGGGAAATTTTTGTTCGCGTGATTGGGTCAAGTGACATTATTCCGGCTTATCCGTATTGGCACCAGCGGCAGTTTCCCATGCTCAATGCTGCCCCGAAGCTTTATGGTAATTCATAGGAAACCATTAACTCGTCCCGTAGGGACAACATATTGGTAGATGGAAATATATTGTAGCATGAAGTCCCGTCAGGGACGAGATATTATTCCAGTGGTTTAAAAACATAGCGCTCATCAAAGTCAACCTCAAATTCTGTGAGTAGTTTTTGATACTCTTCTAAGAATGAAAAATTTTGATGGTGCAATTCCTGATTGTGCACATACTCAATAACATTTGATGCCTGTGATTTGCTATAAGAGAAAGCCCCAAAACCCTGCCTACCGGCAGGCAGGCTTCTTGCCATTCAAACCTTTCCCTAGTAAATTTCTTATCATTGATCCATTTCGAAGAACTTCCTTTAATGTCTTGCATGAGATTTGAAAGAGATTGGGTGGGTCTCATTCCGAAAAACACATGAAGATGATCAGGCATTCCGTTTATGGCTAATACTTTGTGATCGTACGCCTGGATGATCCCGGTTATATATTTATACAATTCATCCTTCCATTCTTTTTGAATTAATCCGGTTCTTTTTCGTACAGCAAAAACTGTCTGTATATGAATTTGTGTATAGGTATTTGCCATTGGTTTTAGAATTTATATATCGTCCCTACGGGACTTAAATTTATCATATTTATTTTTCTACCGATATTCAATCCCTACGGGATTTAGGAAAATGGTTAAAATCCTTTTACCAGCAGCCAATTTCAATACAATACTGATTGCCGAGAATTTATAGTCCCTTTAGGGACGAAATATTGGTAGCATTTAAATAAAATTATTAGCTAAAGTCCCATCGGGACGAGATATTATTCGATCGCTTTCAAAGTCAATCAATAATCTTGGCAAAGTGAGTGAAATTCTTCCGGCTTATCCGTACTGGCAACAGCGGCAGTTTCCGATGCTGAATGCTGCGCCTAAACTATATGTTAATCCATAGGAGACCATTAACGCGTCCCAGAGGGACGACATATTGGTAGGTATTAATTGTTGTAGCATGAAGTCCCGTCAGGGACGAGATATTATTCCAGTGGTTTGAAAACGTAGCGCTCATCAAAATCAACCTCAAATTCTGTGAGCAGTTTTTGATACTCCTCTAAGAATGAGAATTTTTGATGATGTAATTCCTGATTGTGTATGTACTCAACCACATTTGGAACTTGCGATTTACTATACGAGAAAGCTCCAAAACCTTCTTGCCAGATCATCTTCATGTGCTTTTCGGAATGAGACCCACCCAATCTCTTTCGAATCTTATGCAAGACATTAAAGGGAGTTCTTCGAAATGGATCAATGATAAGAAATTCACAAAGGAAAGATTTGAATGGCAAGAAGGT
>JANOLM010000021.1:0-7900 GCA_031419815.1 Bacteroidia bacterium | reverse complement strand
AGCAGGTTGCTCCTCTGGAGCATATCTATCAAAACATGTGTCCTAACGGTAGCCGTTTCGGAGAGGGTGGGGGTGAGGTGACACTGAGTTCATTGGTAGAGGGGTAAGAAAGATGTTCTGACGCATGCTTTTAGATGGGGTGAGGTATTACTCGCATTTCATTAGTTTAATTCTTAATTTTCTAAGCCATGAATTCAACCTCAACAAAAATCTCTATCCAAATTTCCGAGAGTATCGGAAAAATTTCTGGGTTAATAGCAGCACCAGACAAACCAAAGGCAGTAATGGTATTGGCACATGGCGCAGGCGCAGGCATGGCACATCACTTTATGGAAGAACTTTCCAATCAGTTGGTTCAGAAATCAATTGTGGTGGTGCGCTTTAATTTTCCGTACATGGAAAATAAAAAAGGAAGACCTGACCCACCTGCTATTGCTGAGAAAACAGTGAGCGCTGTGATAGAGCAAACACACGAATTGTATCCTAAGCTTTCGTTGTTTGCCGGAGGGAAATCTTTCGGTGGCCGCATGACTTCTCAGCGACTCTCTAAAGAATGTCCTGCTTATGTAAAAGGGATTATATTTTACGGATTTCCATTGCACCCTGTGGGCCAGCCGTCTGTGGACAGAGCTTCTCATCTAAAAAGCATTTCGGTACCCATGCTTTTTCTTCAAGGCACGAAAGATAAACTGGCCGAATGGCCGCTCATTGAAAAAGTTTGCTCGGAACTTTCATTTGCTACCCTTGCAAAGTTTGAAGGGGCAGATCATTCCTTTAAAGCGGGCAAGCGTGAAGTGATGCCTGAATTGGCTACAGCAACTGCGCAATGGATGAAATTATAAATAGCTAAACCTTTAAGTTTTCGTTAGGCTTCCCAAACTTGTCTTCTGATGGCAAGTATCAAAAACTGACAAGCCTCTCTTCTGCGTATATTGGTAAGTATTTAAATTCCTTGCGTAAGGAATCACAAGCCAGAAGTTATACATCGCCATGAAATTAGAGAATGACCTTATTGCCCCAGTTTTTAGCCTGAAAGATATTTATGGCAGAATGACTGATCTGAATTCATACAGAGACAAGAAAATATTCATCGGTTTTTTTAGACACGCGGGTTGTCCATTTTGTAACATCAGAGTGCATGCCCTTACGAAAGTGCACCAGGAATTGAAAGCCAAAGGACTGGAGATGATTTTCTTCTTCGAGTCAAAGGAGAATGTTTTGCTGAGAAGTTCCTTTCACCAGGAGGTATCACCCATTCCGCTTATTTCTGACCCTGAAAAAAAATGGTATAATGCCTATGGATTGGAAAGTTCAGCTTATAAATCAACCGTTAGTCATATTTCCACTTTTGTTCAAACTGCTTTTAAGGCCAAATCTTTGGGTGTGCCCATACATGCAATGGCCGATGGGGAATCCTTTAGTACCATGCCGGCAGAATTTTTAGTGGAGAAAGGACTGGTCATTAAAGAAGTCCATTATTCGGAAAGACTTAACGACCGAATGAACATCGAAAAGATAAGGGCTTTTGCAGAAGCAAAAGGATAGGCCCCAATTCCTATGGAAACATCTTCGATTTTATTTTTCATTTAGTTCTCATTGTTTATTCGCCATGCGTAAATCATTTCTCATGGTTCATCCTATCAGGCATCGTTCCGCCTAAAATTTTACATATCTTTAACGGTGTATTATTAATTTGTTAATGTGATTTCGATAAAGCGAGCTGCTATAAAAGCCACCTTGATATGCGTGTTAATGAGTTCTTGCACCAAAGAAGCACCTAAGCCGATGGTGGAAGAAAACATTTTCATTAACGAAGTCTACGCTTCGGGAGTTGATTGGATTGAAATTTACAATGCGAATCTGGAGCCAAAGGATATTAGCGGTTATTTTATATATGACGACCCAACAAATAGTTATGCCATTCCCGCAGGCACGGTAATCCCTGCAAAAGGTTTCTTGGTCTTATTTTGTGACGACACTGCAACTGGCCTTCACACCAATTTTAGGCTTACCGAGAAAGGTGAGATTGTATACCTTCAAAATAAATTAAAAGAAGTTATTGACAGGGTAGAGTTCCCGGCTCTACGCGAGGGACAATCTTACGGAAGATACCCAGATGGTTCAACCACTTTTATCATTTCAGGAAAAACAAGTCAAGGCATCACAAACGTGGGTTCTCAAGCACCAGCGATTTCAAAAGTTTCACACGAGCCGCTTGTACCAGGGCTTTCATCTTTGGTTACGGTAAAGGTTGAGTTTGTTTCAAGCGCTGCTATTTCTACAGTGAAGCTGGCGTACAGATTTAATACCGCGGGTTACACAGAAGTAATACTGGTTAATAACGGAACTTCTTACAGCGGAACGATTCCCGCTCAAAATGCCAATGGTAAAATCGAATATTATATTGAAGCAAAAAATACTTCAGGTCTAACAAGTCGCGATCCCTATGATGCGCCTTTGCACCTAAATAGTTATTTACTTAATTCAGATGTGTTGCCTGCACTCTATATTAATGAGTTTATGGCTTCAAATACGTCATGCTGTCCAGATAAAAGCAGTGGCGTGGACGAGTTTGACGATTGGATTGAAATTTACAATGCAGGAAGTGTGGCGGTTGATGTTGGCGGTATGTATATGTCAGATGATAAAAATAAACCTTTTACCTACCAGATTCCAAAAACAAATCCTTCCGCTACCACGGTTCAGCCCGGTGGCTTTTTGTTGTTTTGGGCCGATGGAAGTTCTGTGCAAGGTATCAACCATTTGGATATTAAGCTTGCAAACGCGGGCGAAGATGTTGGACTTTTTTATATTGACGGAAGGACCATCGATGTGTATTCCTTCGGTGCGCAAAATGAAAATGTATCGTATGGAAGAACTTCAAATGGTGCTGCAGGCTGGAAGGTTTTTACACTGCCAACACCTGGAAAATCAAACAATTGAATAATAGTTAAACTTATACGAATACCATGTTCGAATTATTTCCTGATGGGCCGGTGTATGAATATCCTCAGTTGGTTAATATCACCTATTCTTTTTTGTGGGCTTTTATATTTTCATCCCTTATTGCGATTACGCACCGCGTAACCTTCACAGGGGATCATTACCCAAAGAATTTTTTTCAATCACTTATTTTAGGAGCTATCGTTACCACAATGGTTATGATGGCAATCGGGGACAGCCTCGCGCGAGGGCTTGGCGTATTTGGAGCTATGGCAATTATCCGTTTTCGTACTCGAATTGAAGATCCGCGCGATGTTCTTTTTCTTTTCGGTGCGCTAAGTACTGGTTTGGCTATTGGTGTGTATGGCTTTACCATTTCGTTTGTTGGCACTATTCTTTTTTGTGCTGTGGCGTTTATACTTCACTATTCTCCATTCCGCAGTTTTAATCAGGAAAACATGGTCTTCTTCACCTTGGCCGATGCCCATGAGTTGAGCCAGGTGTTAGATGTACTGGCCAAGTATTGTCAGGTGTTGCGCTCCGTGGGCATTACCGTTACAAAAGAAAATACATTGCGCTATCAATATGCGGTGTCCTTGAAAAAAGGAGTTACAAAAGAACAATTGATTGAGATATTGTACAGATCAAAAAATATCACTCAGTTGAAGATTGCAGCAAATGAACTAACCAATTTATAAATCTTTCAACCATGAGAATAAATTGGTTTTACATTTTAATTGCATTTCTTTTTGTGGGGATGCTATTTATCAGTTTACGTTTTTTTAAAGGTAGCAGCGATTCTACTGTTGGCATTACATATGCGAAGGAGTATAAAATTACAAGTGAAAAATCAGCTTTGGTAAAGTCTGTTCGTGTAGTACCAGGCCAACAAATAAGGGCAGGGGAGTTGCTTATAGAATTGCAAAGCAATGGATTGGAAATCGATATTGAAAAGATAACAAACCGGATTGCGGTATTAAAGTCAGAGCAAGTAGAGAAATCAAAACTGGTGCAGTCAGAAATCGAATTGATTACGGCACAAAACAGTATTGAACTTCAGGAGATAGATTCAGAGATTGCTCAATTAAAAAGTGAGATGAATCTTAACCAATACTTAACCAAGGAATTTACCACCCTGGACACAGTCATCGATGAGGCGAGAAGCCCACAACTATTAAAAGTTAATTCCTTAGCCGAACAAAAGAAAATGCGCAATCAGGCGCGCGATATTAAAATCAAAGATATCCTTCTGGAAAATACGACAGAACAAAGTATTCTTAAAAATCAGATTGGACTGTTTGAGCGCGAACTGGAATTGATGGTAGATGAAAAGAAAGCACTTACCAAGATAGCTTCGGCTGATGGTGTGGTAGAAAGTGTATTGATTAAAAGCGGTGAACAAGTAGATGCCTTCTCACCCTTGCTTTCCATTAATCCCAAACATCCAACAACTGTGATCGGATATCTCATAGGAAAAAATGAAGAGAACTTACCAGTTGGTGCAGTTGTAGAGGTTGCCTCTTACGCATATCGGAATACGAAAGTATCTGGAACTGTGATTGGGTACGGTTCCGTTGTTCAACTTCCCGAGATTTTGCAGAAGTCAACCGCAGTAAATGCGTTTGGTAGAGAGGTGTTTATCGAAATCACGTCTCACAATGTTTTTGCTGCTGGCGAAAAAGTTTTGATCCGTTAATGTCATGAGGGCAATCGTTCTATATAGTTGGCTCATTTCACTTTTTATAGCGGTTAATGTTGAGGTAAGTGGCCAGGTTACTGTTTCAGAATTTTTGCGCTCGGCCAAGGATGACCGTGAAGTAAGATTATTTGAGGAGCAGCTAAGTTATCTTCAACAAAAGCCCTACCAGTTATCGCCTTTGCAAAAACTTGAAGTGCGTACCCGAAGCAATCAACTCGATCCTGCCAGACAGGATTATGCACTGCGTCTAAATCCGGCCAATCCATGGGAGGTTCGCCATAACAATAATTACTTTAAGGAATTTCAACTTGTGTTGGCCACCAGGAAGGCCATTGTTTTGAAAGAAGTGCTGGCGGCTCGCTATAAGCTTGTGATTGATTTTATGTATTACCGCGAATTAAAAGCCCTGGCAGAGGAAGACAAGAAACTTGCGGAAGCTGCATTGGCGGTTTTGGGAATGCAGCAATATTCCGATTCGTTTAAAGGGGATGATTTTGTAAAACTTAACCTGGAGCATCTGAATAAAGTAGTTGCTTTGGAAGAAGTCTCATTCGAAATGGATAATCAGATGGATCAGATTGTTGAAAAACACCCAGCTGCTTTTGACCAGAATATCGAATGGGATTATCAACGTATTCTCTCGATTGACCAGATCGAAATGGTTGTCGACAGTCTTTTTACCGCAGAGGGAAGCAACATAGCCCTGGCCTATCAGGAAGGAAAAGTAAATTTGGCTAATCAGGAATTTAAACTAGAGAGATCAAATATTAATGTTGGGTTTCTTCAAACGCAATATGAGCCCTATCGGATTGAGCAAAATCGCAAGCCATGGAATATTTCGATGGGTATCACAATTCCGATCGCAAACCCAAATAAGGGAGATATGACAAAACGAAAGTTAGAGGTAATTGAGGCGCAATATGATTTGGATGAAAAAAGGGGTGAGCTTCAATCGCAAAGGGTTATGCTCCATAGGCGGTTAAAAAACCTGATAACACGTTATCGTCTCACAAAATTAAAAATGGATGAACTAAGGAATGGCACCTTGGCCAAGACACTGACAGAAATGAAAGGCAATAATCCCTTGGCTGCTATTCAATTTAATGCCAATACACTTAAATTGCAGGGAATTGTTTTAAAACTTCGGCAAAGCATCCTTAGCACATATATAGAATTTCTTTCATCAACTGATAGACTACAGCAGCATCCAATTACAAATTACATGTCAAGTGATTTTGAAGAAATTGGTTTTTAGGAAAATGAAAAAATCAACGAAAGGCATTTTGTTCATAGTCGGATTACTGGCAACGATTGTAAGCGATGCTCAGACACCTACGATTGATCATTGGGAGACTGTTGTTTACGATAGTACATCTTGGAAGTATATTCCAGGAACTTCAGATCCCGGCAATGGTTGGAACATTAATAACTTTAACGACAACACATGGCTGACTGGCCGCGGTGGCGTTGGGTACGGTGACGGTGATGACCGCACCGTGATAAATCCAGCCATTTCGGTTTTTCTTCGAAAAAAATTTTCTATTGTTGACCGCAACACAATTGAAAATGTAGTGCTTCATGTTGATTATGATGATGGGTTCATTGCCTATATTAATGGAGTTGAAATTGCACGAGCCAATATGGGCAGCGGTAGTAGCGTGGCATTTAATCAGGGGAGTGCTGGCCTGCACGAATCACTTCTATATCAGGGAAAAGCCCCTGATGCTTTTCCGATAGACAAGGCAATTTTTAAAAACCTTCTCAGCAATGGAGTGAACCTGCTAACCGTGCAAGTTCATAATGAGAGTTTAACTTCCTCCGATTTATCATCTTCGGTTTTCCTTTCGGTAGGTGTAACGGAATCAACACGCCATTACTTTTCCACACCTGCTTGGTTTATTCCTCCCCCAACACTTTCAGTTGCTAATTTCGAGTCCTCTAATTTACCGGTGATTGTTATCAACACTAATAATCGTGAAATATTGGATGAACCCAAAATTGAGGCGGATATGGGTATTATATACAATAGCAATGGCGGACGGAATAACATGTCTGACCCATTCAATAATTATAATGGAAAAATCGGAATTGAGAAACGAGGATCTTCTTCGCAGACTTTTCCGAAAAAACAATATGGAATAGAATTGCACGATACAAATGGCATGAGCATAGAGTCAACATTGTTAGGTTTACCAAAACAATCTGACTGGATTCTATTTGCCCCTTACAATGACAAGAGTTTGATGCGCGATGTGCTTGCCTATAAAATGGGTCGGGATATGGGTCGCTATGCTCCGCGAACTATGTTTTGTGAACTTGTATTAAATGGAGAATATCAGGGCATTTACGTTTTAATTGAAAAAATAAAGAGAGATAAAAATAGGGTTGATATAAGCAAACTAGAGCCAACAGAAATAATAGGAGATGATGTGACGGGCGGTTACTTAATTAAAATTGATAAGCAATCCGGTAGTGGAAATGGGGGATGGGTCTCTAGCTTCTCACCGCCAGGTCGCAGTAATGATCAGGTTATTTATTTTCAGTATGATTACCCAAATGCAAACACCATTGTGGCTGAGCAAAAATTATACATCAAGAAATATGTTGCTGATTTTGAATCAGCACTGGCGGGCTCAAATTTTAAAGACCCAGTGAAGGGCTATGCAAACTATATTGATGTTGATTCGTTTATCGATTTTTTCCTGGCCAACGAAGTAAGCAAGAACGTTGATGGATACCGCCTTAGCACCTATCTCCATAAAAAGAAAAATTCAGATGGAGGCAAGTTATTTATGGGGCCTATTTGGGATTTTAATCTTGGCTATGGAAATGCCAACTATTGCACAAAGGGCAATCCCGAAGGATTTGTGATTGACTTCAACTCCATTTGCAACAAAGATTATTGGCTCATTCCTTTTTGGTGGAGTCGTTTGTTGGAAGATGATTCTTTTTCAGAAAGGCTACTCGCAAGATGGACTACACTGAGACAAGGGAAGTATAAGTCTTCCGCGGTGTCAACCTATATCGATTCAGTTGCCACGGTATTGAATGCAGAATCGCAGCAGCGTAATTTTCAGAAGTGGCCTGTATTGGGTAAATACATCTGGCCTAATTATTATGTGGGACAAACTTTTCAGCAGGAAGTTGAGTGGCTGAAGAACTGGACAGGACAGCGACTATCGTGGCTGGATGCTAACATCTCCAACATCGCCACTGGTTTTTCTGATAATAAGGAGTCTGCAGGTTTTTCGGTTACGG
>JANOLM010000020.1:0-4003 GCA_031419815.1 Bacteroidia bacterium | reverse complement strand
CGACCAATCATTAAAAAGAACAAAACCTGCGATATAGTTTTCAGCATCGTGGGCAGTGATGTGTTCCCCTAGTTTTGTTTCACCACAGGTGACGAAAGCTACTTCTAATTCAAAATCCAATTTACCTGTTGGACAAAATATGGGAAGGTCAGAATCGGTTGGTTTAATTTGACCCTTTGGCCTATGGATGGATGTGCCCGAAACAACAATAGAAGAAGCGCGACCGTGATAGGCAACTGGCATGTGTTTCCAATTAGGTAACAAAGCATTTTTAGGATCACGAAACATAGAACCTACATTAGTTGCATGTTCCTCGCTGCTATAGAAGTCGGTATAATTAGGAATGCGCACTGGCATTTGCATCTGAACCTCTATCATTGGCACTAAGGCAATTTCCCGGGCAGGCGACAATCTCAACTCCTCGTTGTCTTGACTCAGCAATTCTGAAATACGGTTTCGTACACTACCAATCTTTGGCCTGCCTAAGGCAAAAAAATCGTTCAAATATTTTTGGTTAAAAATCCCTGATGGTAATCCCAAACCATCCAGGTATCCGTGTTCGTGCAAATAGACCAAATCCAAAACATGATTTCCAATAGCAACACCAGCAACAGGTGAAAGATACCTGGTCTTGAAAATCCCAAAAGGAAGGTTTTGAATTGGAAAGTCAGAACCTTGCGGAACATCTACCCAAGACTTCAAGTGAGGATCATTGGCTTTTATCATACAGGAACTTTGCAGTAAACCTAAGAAGAAGAAATTAAAGTTGGGCATTGGCAATTTGAAGGACAACTGAAATTTGTAAGTACTTTCGCATTCAAATGAATGTTAATCAACTGCCGCGTGAGTTTGAACAAGCAATGAAAAAGCAATTGCCTGACTCGTTTTCAGATTTTACTCAAAGCCTGAAAGAAACTCCTCCCGTAAGCATCCGATCAAATCCTTATAAAAACTATTCTCCCAAAGGTCTTGAGAAAATTAAGTGGAGTCAATACGGAAAGTACTTAAAGGAAAGACCAGTTTTTACTCTTGATCCGCTATTTCATGCCGGCACGTACTATGTGCAGGAGGCAAGTTCTATGTTTTTAGAACAAGCTTTTCTTCAGACTGTAGATCAAACCAAGCACATAAATGTTCTTGATCTGTGTGCTGCACCAGGAGGAAAATCAACGCACTTACAAAGCTTGTTAAACAAACAAAGCCTGCTAGTCTCCAACGAAGTAATTCGTTCACGCGCTTCCGTTCTTTCTGAAAACATTCAAAAGTGGGGACATTGCAATGCGACTGTAACCAACAATGACCCTGCAGATTTCCAAAAGCTTCAAGGGTTCTTTGATGTAATTGTGGTAGATGCTCCATGCTCTGGTGAAGGTCTTTTCAGGAAAGATGCCAACGCCATAAAAGAATGGTCAGTTGCAAATGTAGAACTGTGTTCAAAACGACAGCATAGAATTTTAAGCGATGTGTGGCCAGCGTTGAAGCAAAACGGTATTCTGATTTACTCAACGTGTACGTATAATGAAAAAGAGAATGAAGAAAATCTTGTATGGCTAAAAAAAGAACATGATGTCGAGTTCATCAAGCTAAATCTTAACAGTGATTGGGGTATTGAAAATATTAATTCTCACGGCATCGAGGGATATCGTTTTTATCCACATCAGATAAAAGGAGAAGGTTTTTTTCTTTCGGTAATGAGAAAAACAGAAGAAGAGCCGGAACCTCAGCTAAGAAGTCGGCCTACCTTTATTTCTCCCTCCTCCAAAAATTTAAGCCAACTTCAGGATTGGATACAGCACCCTGAAGAGAAAACGTTTATCAATCGCAACAACCAATTTCAATTCTTCCCCAAAAACAAAACGCGGGAGATTGAATTTTTAGTAAAGAATCTTTATCTCTTATCAGCTGGAACTTTGATGGCAACTTCAAAACACGATAAGTTAGTACCTGAACATCCCCTTGCTATGTCAGTAGAAATAAATAAAGGAAATTTCAATATCCTGAACCTTGAATTGCCGGAAGCACTACGGTACCTTAGAAAAGAAACGTTAACTATTCAATCTGATAAAAAAGGATTTTCGCTTATGGCTTATCAAGACATTCCGCTTGGTTGGGCGAATGTGTTAGACAACCGTATCAATAATCTCTATCCGGCTGATTGGAGAATAAGAATGACCAGCTGAAAAGCCGGCCATTCACCCAAACCAACCTACACCCACTACTTAAAATGCCTGTATGGATTCAATAATTCCATCCGGCAATGCAACTCCACTGAAAAATAGCCCAACGCAAAATACTTTTTCATAATAATTGGCTTTGTTAATCGCCAATGGAAGGGAACTGACGGAAAGCGAAGTAAACGATGCTGCAAAAACTATCATCATCAAGATGATTAACCAAGGCGTGCCAATCAAAAAGATGAAAACCATACTCATAATATTAATCCAAAAACTAACCCAAAATGATTTTTTGATGCCGTATTTGTTTACGATTTCACTGAGCGGTAAAGACATGATGGCGGATATTACCAACACAATTACCAACAACCATTTTCCCTCTAGCCCACCGAATAGAGCAGATAAGTTATGCTGCATGATTTGAGGAAAGTAGTTGAACAACACTGTGGTCGACAATCCTAATGCAATGCCCAAAAAGAAAATAAAACTAAAATCTGATTTTTGAGTATCAAATTTAATTTCAGCACGTGGTTTTTCAGAACCAGCACTAAACAAACTCATCGAGTTCTTTTTCAATGCATAGCCGGAAAGAAAAACAGCTACTCCCCCCACCATAAATGTTACAGGTGCTCCTAAAAAATCAATAAGGTCAACGATTACGGGCTCTAAAGAATAAACCAAATTGGCTACAATTGTAAGTATGGCCATAGCACGTGGAAGTTTATCCACCGGAGTAAATAACTCAAGTGTAGAAAGGGCAGGGCTTGTGAAGATACTCATGGCAATTAACCAGCAGACAATTAAAATAGGAAGAATCCACCTGAAAACTTCGTTGGGATTGCTGAACAAAGTAAACGCTACTGCCATGAAAACCATGGCTGCAAAACTTATCCCGGTGGAGATTACCGGTATCCGGCTACCCTTTTGAAAACGGTATCTATCACCTAGTTTCCCGGCAATAAGTGGCGTAGTGATCAGTATAATTCCCTGGGCTACCAACAAGAATAAAGTGAAATCAGTAAAGCGAAATTGCTCCAGCAACTTGGGTTGATAGTTGTGATACGCTATCCAACCAATAACAATTGACGCGTAAAGAGCAGCCAGACTCCATAATTGTTTCCATTCGATCTTATCCGACCTTAGGCCTTCCATGGCTACAGTATTCATTTTTTTGGGGGTTAAATTAAATATACGAACCTGATGAGATCATTGGATTTCATCGTTTCCTCATTCCCTGTTATTCACTTCCTTTTTCTATTTTTGCGCGTGAAAACCGTTATCCGTCAATAGTTATCTGTTAATCGGACAGCGACAAACAATTTAACGGATAACGACTAACTATTAACGATGCTTCCCACCAAATACAGCCCCTCAGAAGTAGAAACTAAATGGTATCAATACTGGATGGATAAAGGTTTCTTTCATTCCGAGCCCAATCCAGCTAAAGAGCCCTATTGTATTGTTATTCCCCCGCCCAATGTCACAGGGGTTTTACACATGGGTCACATGCTCAATAATACCATCCAGGATGTATTGGTGCGCAAAGCACGCATGGAAGGAAAAGAAGCGTGCTGGGTGCCTGGAACGGATCATGCCTCCATTGCAACAGAGGCCAGAGTGGTGGCCATGCTACGGGAAAAGGGAATTAAGAAATCCGATCTTAGCCGGGAAGAATTTTTGAAGTACGCATGGGAATGGAAAGAAAAATATGGGGGTATAATCCTTGAGCAATTAAAGAAACTGGGGGCTTCCTGCGATTGGCAACGCACTCGGTTTACCATGGAACCAGAATTATCCAATGCCGTAACAGATGTGTTTATTGACCTCTA
>JANOLM010000019.1:0-5556 GCA_031419815.1 Bacteroidia bacterium | reverse complement strand
GCTCCTCTGGAGCATAAACTTGTGTCCTAACGGTAGCCGAAACGGAGAAGGGAGTCGCTCCCTTTCTCCTTGAGGTTCATGATCCTCTTTTTAAATCGCATTTATACAATACTCCAAAAGGAGAAGGTCAAAAGGAGTTTTAGAGATGATTATTTTTCTAAAAATTTCATCATACAAATGCTTTCTGTCACATTTACATAAGGGCCATAATTCGGAATTCGAACATAGCTGGACTTTTCATATGCAGCAATAGCCTCTGGTTGCTTTATTCCGGTTTCCAATTTGGCTTGAACAAAACCCTCTTCCATAGCCCATTGCTCCAACTTTTGTAAGATCATCTTACCAATTCCGTTGCCGCGAAACGAAGGAACCACATACATTCGCTTTATCTCTACGGTATCTTTTTCCTTCATCTGACGGAAGCATCCGCAACCAATTGGCTCTTCATGCTCATAGGCAATAACAACACGTGCACTTTCATCCACAAAATTAAAAGGAGTAAAATTTTGCTGGGTATCCGGATAAAGTAACCAGGATTCTTTGTCCAGATTGACGATGAGTATTTTAAAATCAGAATTGGAAGCCGATGTTCTTTTGTAAACTGTCATAGTTAAAGTCAAAAGATACAGGACTGGATTATCCAAACAAATCAGAACTGAGGTAACGATCTCCCCTATCGCAGATGATGAAGACAATTACTCCGGATTTTATTTCAGAGGCAATTTTTAGTGCAGCAAACAAGCCGCCACCACTGCTCATTCCTGCCAATATCCCTTCCTCCTTTGCCAACCTGCGTGTCATATCGCGCGCTTCCGTTTCACTGACATCGATAATACGATCGACTCGTTCACGCTCAAAAATTTTCGGCAGAAATTCTGGTGACCATCTTCTGATGCCGGGAATACTCGATCCATCGGTGGGTTGGGTTCCCACAATTTGTACGCTTTGGTTTTGTTCTTTTAAATAGCGTGACACGCCCATGATGGTACCGGTAGTGCCCATCGCGGAGACGAAGTGGGTAACTTTTTCGTTCGTGTCCTTCCAGATTTCAGGACCAGTGGTTTTGTAATGAGCTTTATAATTATCAGGATTGGCAAACTGATTGAGAATATGATAGCCTTCTTTCTCCGCCATCTGTTCCGCCAACTCCCGCGAATATTCAATTGTCTTCGCATGAGGTGTTAAAATCACTTTGGCTCCGTATGCTTCCATGGCGAGAACTCGCTCACGAGTGGAATTATCTGGCATCACAAGTGTCATGTCCAGTCCCATTATGCGGGCAATCATGGCTAATGCAATTCCTGTGTTACCACTAGTAGCTTCAACCAGTTTATCACCCTGTTTTATCTCTCCCCTATCCAACGCTCCCTTGATCATGCCATAGGCAGCGCGATCTTTCACACTTCCACCAGGATTATCGCCTTCCAATTTTCCATAGATCGTAACGCTTTTATTAATAGGGATGTATTGTAATTCCACCAAAGGAGTATTGCCAATCAGGTCTGATAATTTCATTCCGGGGAAAGTTAAAAAAAGTTAATCGTTATCCGTTAATCGGAAGGAGAGCAGAAGACTAGTTACCATCAGATTTAAACACAACCAAATCTGTCTCGTCTGTATCTCCATTATACATCTTGGCCTGATAATATATCTTGGAATTTGAGGGCACGCTTCTCGTAAGCCAAACATTGCCACCGATCACACTATGATTGCCAATAATTGTCTCGCCACCCAAAATAGTAGCACCAGCATAAATCACTACATGGTCTTCAATGGTAGGGTGTCGTTTCTTTTCCGCATCACTCTTATCCACACTTAAGGCACCCAATGTAACACCCTGATAAATTTTTACATGATTGCCAATGATGGCTGTCTCTCCAATCACAATTCCTGTTCCGTGGTCAATGCAAAAATGCTCACCAATTTTCGCTGCCGGATGTATGTCAATTCCAGTTTTGCTATGGGCATGCTCTGTGATTACACGTGGAATGCCATCCACGCCTAAGCGATGAAGTTCATGTGCTAGCCGGTAAGCGGCAATTGCGTAAAAGCCCGGATAGGTGCGAACGACTTCACTTGTGCTTTTGGCAGCAGGGTCACCTTCATACATGGCGAAGATGTCATGTTCCAGCCGTTGATGGATTTTAGGCAATGCTTCAAAAAAATTGTAGGCTACTTCTTTTTCGTTCACCAATCTTTTTCCAGGAGTATGCCGAAGCATTTCCACAAGATCATTTTGTAGCGTTTTGAAATGAGTTTCAAAGTCTACAAGTGTCGTGAATACTTCATTGGAAAAATCCGGAAAGAGCGCACCTAATAACTTTGTAAAAATCTGAGACACTTCTGCAGGGGAAGGACAGGTGGGGCACGCCTGGTGTGATTGATAAAGTCTCTGTATAAATATTTTATCCATACGTACTTAAATGATATTTTCGGTCATTAGGTTCAGATATTGAATTCAAAATTCATACTTCCTTCACGTAGCCCTTTCCATAAGGTTCTGTAAAGTTGACCCAATGAATAAGAAATTACCAGGTTTTCACTAAAAATTAACAAATAATCTTGGATGCGCTCAAAAAAATTTGTCAGTGTGCACGACAACTTTATAAAGTGGTTTACCTCGGCAAGGCCTCGCGCACGCTATCGCCTCGGTAGGAAGGGAAGCGGAAGCCTCCACCGAAGTCGGCATTAGAACAACATGAAGACGGCCGCCACCAGTGTCATAGCAATAATAAACCATCGATAGATTTTCTCAGACAATTTTTTGACAATGACTATCCCCAAATAAGCACCTAGTAGAATAGCTGGTAAAGTGATCAAACTAAGTAATACAGTGTTGATCGTAATTGTCTGCCAAACGAAAACATGAAAAGGCACCTTAAACCAATTGACTACCAAAAAGAACCAAGCCGCTGTGCCTATGAACGAATTTTTAGGAAGCCTGATGGATAATAAATAAACAGCCATGACAGAATTGGCCAGGTTGCCCACCATGGAGGTAAAGCCACCGGCCACACCGGTTGCTACACCAAACCATTTTTTGTGGGGTACTTCCTCCTTGTGACTTTCCAGCCAGACCATGATGACAACACTTATCACGATTGTGGCAGCCATGATAAATTTGAAGATACTATCGTTTATGTAACTGCCTGTTATTGTTCCTATAATTACACCGAGAGCAGCCCATGGAAATAAAATTTTTAAATGCTCCCATGAAGCATGACGATGATAATACCACACGCCCAGCACATCGGCCAATACTAATATGGGTAACATGACACCACTTGATAATTGCCCACCAAAAACATTTGCTAAAATAGGAACAGACATCATACCTGCACCGTGTACTCCCGTCTTGGCCATACCGATGAATAAGGCCACAACCAAAATTAAGGCGAGGCTTGTGTACGAAAGGTGAAATGAAAATAATGAGATCACAGGACAAGTAAATAAAGCACTAAACCTCCAATTATTTCTCCAGTCTTTTTAGTCCGTTATCGATATAAGCCTTTGACATCCATTGGCCTCGTAGCATCACTCCTTCCACTTTTTTAGTTTGACTAATATCAATCAAAGGGTTTCCTCCAATCAGAATGAGATCAGCTACTGCACCAGGCTTTATAACCCCACCATTAGGTATGTTTAAATAGGTGGCAACATTAACTGTCCCTGTTCGAAGTGCTTGATATGGTGTAAGGCCAGCAGCAACAAGATATTGCAGTTCATTGTGAGTAGAAAAACCAGGCACATTAAATACCTGCGGAGCATCACAACCAAGTAGCAATCCCACGCCATTCTTCTGGCATTCATAAATCAGTTTTCTGCGAAGTTTAATAAAGCTTTCAATTTTTTCAGCCGTGTATAATTCATTCGCCATTAAGTTTTTCTTGCTATCGATCCATTGATTGACCGTTTCAGCTTTCATGTATTTACTGTCAGGATCATTTTTGAAGCTGTCACCCGTAAAGTTTGGCGCAAACCAGCGATCAGCTAATGATTGCGTAGGTACTACCCAAATATTTTTTTCTTTTAGTCCCTTCATAAGTTTTGGTATCTGCGTTTGATCCGCACGGTCGGCAACAAACATTCCGAAGAGACCTGCTTGTTGCTCTGTCATAGATTCGATACCTGGAACTAAGCTTGTCACAAATCCATCCAGGTGATCAATGGACGAGTAACCGGCATCTATTGCACGCCATACTCCCACACCAAAAGATACGTGGCCAGCAAAAGGAATTCCCACTTGCTTTGCTGTAGAAGAAATCGCTGCAAAGGTTTCTTTAGTAAGGCCAGGATGAAGTTTCAGAAAATCATAACCCATTTCCTTTTGTTTCCGCACCAACTCAGCACCGTACTCTGCTGTCTTCACGCTCAATCCGCTAAACGAGGGACCCGTAGTTAAAAATCGTGGGCCAAGAATTTCTCCACTATTAATTTTAGTTCTCAGTTCAAGATGCCTTGGATGACCCAACATGCCTCTTATAGTCGTGATGCCATTTGCAGCAAACAGAAATAGTACTTCCTTCATCGGCTCAAGGTCATCAATGGGAGGAACGTGAGCATGCATTTCACCTAAGCCGGGAATCAGGTATTTTCCTTTGGCATTAATCACTAAGGCGCTTTTGTCATACTTCAATTTTTTGCCGATGGCCGTGATCTTCCCATCTTTAATAATAACGGTCTGGTCGCTAAGGATTTGCTCCGAGTCCATCGGCACAACATTAACCGATTGAATAACAATTTCGCGTTGGCGCGAATCGATGAGTTCCTGTCCGAAGCTTATCTCAGCTAAAAGTATAAGAAGGATTAATAGTTTTTTCATGGAGCGGTTTTTTAGCTCCACTAACTTACTGAAAATTGAGAGCGGATCGAAATGGTTATTCGTGATCGGTTGCCAGTTACAGCTGACCGGTAACTGGCAACTAGTTTTTATTCATATCTCAACGACTTCACTGGATCAGTCATGGCGGCTTTTAAGGTGTGCACGCTCACGGTTACCAACGCAATGACGACCACCGTAAAACTTGGAATAGCAAATATCCACCACGACAAGGGAATGCGTGAAGCAAAATCCTGAAGCCACGAATTCATAATCCACGCTGCCAGGGGCACAGACAAAACAATAGATGCACCAATTAATACAATATAATCTTTGCTGATCAGGCGAAGTAGACCAAATAAAGAAGCACCTAACACCTTTCGGATGCCGATCTCTTTAGTGCGTTGCAAGGCAGTAAGTGATGACAAGCCAAACAATCCAAGACAAGCAATGAAAATAGCGAGCCCTGAGAAAATGCTAAATACATTTCCAAACTGTTGGTCGGCCTGATATTGCTTATTATAATGATCATCCAGGAAAAAATAATGAAATGGATTGCCCGGGAATATTTCTTTCCACACGGTTTCAAACATTGCCATCGATTCTTTGACCTGGCCCGTGTTAAACTTAACGGAGTAAAAGCCATTTGGCGCTTCATCGTATCGAAAGATTAAGGCGTCAAATGCTTTCTTGAGAGATTCCTGATGGTAATCTTTCATCACGCCAACAATTTTAAA
>JANOLM010000018.1:0-2200 GCA_031419815.1 Bacteroidia bacterium | reverse complement strand
AAATCACAGGGGCTTTTTTTATGAACTATACTCTGAGGTAAACTAGAACAGGACTAATGCTGGTACAAATAAATTCAGCTTCGATACCCTGCTCTCAGCCAGGGATAGCGGAAAGCCTCCCGCTTGAAGGCGGGATAAACTCCGCGAAGGGTTGGTATTGCGCGATGGAGCGAGGACTTGTAACGGATAGCCCGGCCTGAGCTGCCTACCCCAAATTTGGTAAATGAACGGAATGGTACAGGCAGCGAGGGGGATGCATTACTTTACTTACCCCTTGACTTTTCGAGCAGGTCCCACATTTCAGTCGGGATAGCTTCTAGGTGACTAAACTCTCCACCATTGCGCAGCCATTCTCCACCGTCAATCGTTATCACTTCGCCATTCACATAAGCGGAATAATCAGACAAGAGATAAGCTGCCAGATTTGCCAATTCCTGATGTTCGCCAACTCGCTTTAGGGGAATGCGTTGGGCTGGGTCAAATTTTTTCACCAGATCGCCAGGTAATAATCTGCTCCACGCACCTTCGGTAGGAAACGGGCCGGGGGCTATGGCATTACTTCTGATATTATATTTTGCCCACTCAACTGCTAAGGATCTTGTTAGTGCTAACACTCCGGCCTTTCCACAAGCAGAGGGAACAACATAACCGGATCCTGTCCAAGCGTATGTTGTTACAATATTTAGGAATATGCCAGGTTGTTTTTTTGCTATCCAATTTTTGCCAGTGGCAAGTGTTACATAATAGGTGCCCTTCAAAACAATATCTACCACAATATCAAAAGCACGATGCGACAATCTTTCTGTCGGACTGATGAAATTTCCTGCTGCATTATTGAGTACGCCATGCACCTGACCAAATTCTTTTTCGGCAATCTTAATTACATTTTCTATTTCTTCATATTTTCGAATATCGCATGTAACGGCCAGAACTTTCCCACCCGTCTCAGCTATAAGTTCTGATGCAGCTTTATCGATCACTTCTTTTTTGCGACTTGCGATAACCAGGTTAGCACCCAGTTGAAGTAGATATTTCCCCATGGCGCGACCTAAGCCGGTGCCACCACCGGTGATTAAAATGGTTTTGCCTTTAAATGAATCTGATTTTAACATGCCCTCCATAATTTCTAGTTTAATTATCTTTATGAAAGTAGATGGAATTGAGACCTAAATCAAAAAATTATCGGAAAAATTGACGAACTCCTTGACTGTACTTAAGCTAAAGGAAAGACTCTTTGTATGTTGGCTAAGCTTGGGAATAATAAAATAAAACATGAATTCTGTTTGCGATGCGAATTCTTTAAATGAATTTATGCGCAGAAAATGATCCTGATTTTTTTGGATTAAAGCTGAGAGAAAGTAGTTTCGTGTTCACTTCTAAAACAATTAACAGGTAATCGCCATGAGAAAATATTTTGGACTGCTCTTTTTGATTGCCTTCCTCTCGCAAGGCTGTATTGTTACAAAGAAAAAATATGATGACTTGCTTGCCCAAAAGGTAAAAACGGATGGCGATCTGATAGAACGATCAAAGCAATTGGATAAAACTTCGTTTGACCTGACTGATGCGCAGGAGAAGCTAAAGGGATTAAAAAAAGACACCACTGATTTGGGGCAAACGTATAGAGCCACCAGTCAAAAACTTAACGAACTCAATACCGAATATGAGCAACTCAATTCCTATTATAAAAATCTACTGAATAACAGCGGAAAATTGAACCGTGATATGGCACAGCAAAAGGATCAATTATTGGCAATCCAGGAAAATATGGAAAAAACGAGGAAGCTGAACGACTCGTTAAGCACAAGTTTGTCTGAACGTGAGAAAAAAGTAAAAGAACTAGAGGGAATACTCAGTAACAAAGATAAAGCTGTTCAGGATTTGAAAAAAAGTATCAGTAACGCCCTCTTGAATTTTAAAGAGAACGACTTGACGGTGAATGTAAAAAACGGTAAAGTATATGTTTCACTTGCAGAACAGCTGTTGTTTGGATCGGGAAGTATTGATGTGGATGCTAAGGGTGTTACAGCTTTACAACAACTGGGTAAAGCTTTGAAAGATCAAAAGGACATTCAGATTATGGTGGAAGGTCATACGGACAATGTTCCTATCTCAAAGAAATCAACTTATATGCAAGATAACTGGGACTTGAGTGTAATGCGCGCCACTTCCATCACTAAAATATTGACGAAGGCGGGAG
>JANOLM010000017.1:0-7262 GCA_031419815.1 Bacteroidia bacterium | reverse complement strand
AGGCTGCTTTCGGCCATTTTTAATTGTGTCGTGTCTCCTTGTGATTTAAGGCTGTCCCAGGCAACAATTGCTTCACCCAGTTTACCGGCCTCAGAAAGAACAACAGCATTGGTCAAGGCTGCCTCTGTAAAATTTTGATTGATAGCATAGGTTAAAAATTTTAAAGCCACATCAGGCGCACCTTGTTCCAGCGCCCAGAGTGCAAGTATGTTATTCAATTTACCTTGGTTGTCGCTGTAGAAGATAACTTCTTCCAATAAATTAAAGGCTCTGCCTATTTGCCCATCAGCATAAAGTGACAATGCGCTAGCGAACAGTAAATCCTCGGAGTAGCGTGAGTTACTTTTGACACGGGCGAGTTTTATTGTTTCATTAATGACTGTAGAATCAACTTCACCAAGCTGATTGATTAAGTAATTATTGAGCAGCGTTGCGGAAAACAAATCGAGTGTCGAATCTTTTGGCAGAGGTAATAGCATGTTAATTTTTTCTCCTTGCAGGTTGGCAAGGGCCAAAGCATTGGCTTCTACACCGGCATGAGTGGAGCCAATGAGATTGTACAACGAATCTGCATTGACCGGCAAATTTTTCTGGGCTACCAATGCAATTAAATTTGTTTCGGCTGAATTTTTTGAAAGAGCAAAGTTTCGTGATTCTTCCAAAGAAAGGAGTGCAGAGTCAAGCATGTCCAGTTTTGCATAGATAAGTCCTTGTGTATTTTTGATTGCTCCGCTTTTCAAAAAGTCTTTAGAGCTTTCGTGCAAAGTAAGCAGTGCTTCTAACCAGGATTTTTTACGTTGAAAAGTATTCGCCCAATTCAGATAAGACATTTCCGTGGGTCTGCTGCCGGAGGCGCGTTTGTAATACGTGCGCTCTTTATTATCGTTTCCGCGGTTTGCTTCAATGTTGGCGATGGCATAATTGGCATGATGATTCTGAAAACCATACATACCCGCTTTTGTGTAATAGGCCTCAGCTAATTTGGGGCTGTTTGATTTATAAATATCAGCCATTGCATTGTAATAGCCAGCTTGTGCATTGCGCACAGGCACTTGCCATGTATTGTAAAACACAAATGCAAGTGTTGCGATTAATCCCGCAAAACGGAAGGTAAAGTATGGCATGTTGGTAGGTTGATACAACACTTTATAAACCTGACGATTACCGGCCAGCATGCCCATGAAATTGGAGAACACATAGAGTATAAATATAATGCCATACCCAAGGTGGCTGTATATGATTACATCGCGCAGTGCGTCCACAGCTGGATCATTTGCCGATGAAAGAAACCAGGCAATTGCACCAAAGCAAATGCAACCCATGCTAATGAAGAAGTAGGTGCCAAATGGATCGGCTTCAATAATGCCTTCATACTGAGGTTGCCTCTGTCGAAAACCCCAGATGCCCAGCATGCCTGAGATCGTAAGTAGTAAAAAAAAGTTTATGGCCAGAAAGTCCCATTCTATCAGGTTGATTTCATTGGCATAAGCCAAAAAAATATTTACCATGTAAATTACACTGATGATTAAAAAGTGTCTAAGACTCTTCGTTTGTTGCATTCCTCTGCTTACCAGATTGATAAACAATGCCAGGATTTCATGAGACACCATGAGAATAAAAATCACACTCAGTATAATTGCGGCAATGTATCCGGAGGCGGCCAGGTGATAAGCGGGAAGTGGAGCTTGAGCTAAGGAAATTAATCCAGCGCCCGCTATAATCGTGATGATGGTAAACGTTACGATCCGCTTTACAAAGCTTGTTGAAGTGCTGAACGCATGGAAATAAAAGCTGACGGGGATGTACATCATCAAGATAATGATGGTTGGGATTTTATTGGTTAATCCAAGAACTTGAAGCAATTCCAAACGAAACCCGACAATAAAAAGAATGAATAACCCCATGCCGATGCTGTACCAAAACCGGCTAAGCGAGGTAATAACGGACAGCACCATAATTGCGCTCAAAACAAGGATGCTAAGAAAAATATACGCTACCCTTGGTGGAGGCGCTAAATCGTTCCCCAGCATTCGTTCAAAAATAAGATAGTTGTCTCCCTTGATCGTGAATTCAAAAAGACCGGTCTGAAAACTATGAACTGGTACTTCCAGTAACTCCTGCTCCTGTATGTATTGCCAGGTAAGCGAAGGGGCCGGTGATTGAAAATAAGAGAACCACAAAAAGAGAAGAGCAAAAATGAACAGGCTGGTAATTACCCAAAAGATGCGTTGGTAAACTACCTGCCAGGATTTCCAGAATTGAATTGAGTACATAACAACGAGTTGCAAAAACCGGGCTGCAAGTTTACTTTATTAATGGGCGAATAACAATGGGAACTTTGATGCACTGCTGGATTCTTAATTGGATCAAGATTCAAAGTTCACAATTACGGGACAATCCAGAATCTACCATGCTATTCAAGCACCTTGGGCACGCGGAAATAATCAGAATCTTTTTTGGGCGCATTCTTTAATGCCTCTTCATGGCTGAGGTGAGGCTTTACCTCATCCTCGCGCAATATGTTGATCTCGTGGCTCATGGTAGTCAAAGGCTCTATGCCATCGGTATTTACTTCGTTTAGTTTTTCTACGAACGTCACAATATTGGTCATGTCCTTCATCATTTTTTCAGCATCATTCTCATCAAATTCCAGACGAGCGAGGTGGGCTATTCTATCCAGTTGTGCACGGTCGATTTTCATACCTCAAAACTACATTTTTTTCACGCAAAGGCACAAAGTACTCTAAGGGGGAATTCGGAATTATAGCTTTGCGAGCTTAGCGCCTTTGCGTGCTATTATAATTATTCAATTCATTCTGTATCACATCGAATACCTTTTGCTTTAGATCATCAACCTTTTGTAAGGTCATACCTTTTGTTTCGATGGGCTCATGAAATATCACCTTGATTTTTCTGGGGTAAAGATATTTTGGTGGATCGGGCATGATGATCCAATTGTAAGGAATACTGACGGGTACGATGGCTACTTGCTTTTCAATGGCTGCTCTAAATGCGCCATCTTTAAAGTTAGCGATCTGGGGAGGATGATGTGTACGAATTCCACCTTCCGGGTAGATGACAAGGCTCTTTCCCTCTTCCAGTGCCTGAAGCGAACGCTGGAGGGAGATGAACTTGCTTTTCAATTTAGATCTATCTACCGTAATATGAAGCCGACTGTACATAAACCCGAACAAGGGAATATTTGCCATTTCACTTTTCCCAACAAAAATAGTGTTGATAGGATTGAGACCCAGGGTGGGAATATCAAGGTATGAAAAGTGATTTGGACAAAAAATGTATTGCTTAGCGGGATCAAGCCTGGCACGACAGTCAACTTGAAAAGGAAGAAAAGTAAAGACAAATAATAATTTCGCCCACCAGCGGTTGAAAACACCTATTAATTGAAATTGCTTTGGAAAAATTATGGGGATGAGTAGCAAAGGAAAAAACAGTAAGAAGAGCAATCCAAAAATAGTGAGGCCGTAATAGGTGTGAAGGGTACGGAGAATCTTCATACAACTATGGAAACTTTGTATAAATATCCTTACGGTGATCAAAAGCCGCAAAAGTCACAACTCCATTGAGAAAATAAAAGCCGATACGATGATTTCCCATGCGGATTCGGTAAGCGTTTTTGTGGCCTTTTAATTTTTTAACATTAGGAATAGAAGTTAGGTCGTGGGCAAGAGTGACAGTAGTGATGATTAGCTTAATTGACAGGGCAAGTTTTTTGTCGTGAATTTTAGAGATCTCTTTTTCAAAACCTTTAAGAAAAACTATGTTCACTTTTGATTGATGATTTTATTCAGGGTTGCCATAACTTTTTCAGGTGAAGTGTAGCCGCTCTTTAGATTTTTTTTCATCCTGCTTAACAGTTCATCATCAACAACCTCTCCATCCTCGATAACCTCTATTTGATCGATGCTGTCAAGATCGGCAAATAACTTTTTTAAGAATATAAAAGCTGCTTTGTTTTTTGGAGTAACGACTATCTTTTCCATTAAGGACAAAGTTAATAATTACCTGGCATTACTAACTGGTTTCGGAATTAGAATAATTTATTTCTTGGTCTATCAATATTTAGAAAGACGTCTCGTAAAATTGGTCATTTTCACTTGTTTTGACGCGACTGCAAACAGAGTGGACAATTAAACAGATGTTAATCCTACATCGTTAATCAAAACAGGAATGTTAAAAACGATAAAAGAAGAATATTCCTGAAGCTGGGTTTAAATTGAGTGAGCCTTCGTTGAAGCTTCTTGTTGACGAATTGTATATATAATTATTTGAACTGATGCTATTAGCATCAACTAATTTTTGACTTGCTTCCTTCCGGTTAAAGGAACAAATTAAATTAATTTGAGTGGCTATGTATAACCTCTCATTAATATCGAAGCGAATACCAAGGAATGGGATAAACCGTAATCCATAAACAACTGTGCTGCTTTGGTTAGCTAAATAATAGCTCTGGCTAGGTGGATTATTCTGGGCGTAATTTTTACTTTGATTAAAATTAATGAAAGGAGCCATGTCTGTACCATAATAGAAAATCCACCGTTTGTTTATTTGTTTTTGGAATTCCTTACCTACGGAAATACTTAAATTATAATTTGAATACTGATTGTAACCTCGCTGATTATATACATTAATATCATTTGAGGCGGATGCATAAATACTTACCCCAAATCGAAAGGCTGTATTAGACGCCTTTTGTTTCTTTAGCATTAAGTCAAAGGGACTTCCTCCAGAATATAGAATTCCACTAAGTAAAATATTTGTATTAAAGCCGATGTCCTTATTATACTTTTTTAAGTCAGGCAACTCTTGGCAAAAACAGGAAGTAATAGTGACTATCATCAAAATGGTTAAAAGTATTTTTTTCATGCTAGTTGGGTTTCTACAATGATAGTCAAAAGGACTGAAGCCAAGAGAGAAATGAAGCCTGGCAATTAAGGTAGTTTAGCTATCTTATGGCTTGTTAGGTGCCGCTTTCTGAATTAGAATAATTTCTCTTTGCCTGCCATCAATATACCGAAAACCAGTCTCATCAAAGTAGCCATCTTCTTCCAATTGAATACGAATATCTTTTTTCCATTCGGGAATATTGACGGTGCAATTTAGTTCAATCGAATAAGCGGTCTTATAGTGTATAGGGTAGTCGACAGTGAAGGGAACTCCACCTTGCGAGTCCCACATACCAATGGTAGTGCCGGCAGCGTGACCGTGAAAGCCGATAGGATGTGTATAGATAGAAGGTGCGATCCCTTGATCGATAGCTTGCTTGCGAGTGTCGGCAAGGATTTGGTTTCCAGTCTTTCCTTCTTTAAAATTTCCCGTAAGGATATCTTGTAGTTTGTTGCCACGTTGAAATGCATTTCTTAGATACACAGGCGCGTCTGTTTCTCCTGCCTTTAAGATATAAGCATGTTGTTGCGTATCAGTATTCAATCGAAGATAAGTGATTCCAAAATCAACATGCAGCAAATCTCCGGGCTGAATCACCAGCGGTGTTGGCCGTTTGGCAGTGATAGTTTCAGGTTCATTGCGTTGAATAGATACGGAGGGATGAAACCACGTGTCTAATTTTAATTCTTTAATTATTTCCCGATACCACCATACTACATCTTCAGTTGTCGTCACACCTGGTTGAATGATTTTATCAGAAAACCCTTCAGCAATAATATTGTGTGCGATGCGGCAGATTTGTTGATAGAGAACCATTTCTTTTTCTGTGCGTGTTTCTAACCAGCCTACCGCAAGCTTTTCAGCCGATGCAACATGGCTCTGCAAATTTTTGGGAAGTACTTTCATCAGGTTATCATAATCGTTGGAAGTAAGTCCATCGGCATGGCCCCATGATGGTGCTTTATTAATCCCTATTTTTTTTGGACTTCGTTCTTCAATGATTTTGCCAAGCTGAAGCCATTGATCGGATTGCTGGTCAGGATCCCAGGCACGTTTAAACACTTTGCCTACATCATATCTGGCCACAGCTAAAAATTCCATTTCTTTATCCACTCCTTTATCAAAGGCAACCAACATAGTTGTTCTCCTGGCGGCCATCCACGTAGCAGGTAAAAGAGTTTCAATCACGGGATCTTCATTATACTCCCTCGAAATAATCACCCACATATCGAAGCCTTCTCTGCGCATGAGGCCAGGCAACGTATTTCGTAAGCGATCTTCCAGAAGTTCATCGATCACCCTTGCCTGGTCGCGTTGTGTGAGAATAGTTGGGTATTGTGCGTAAGAAAAGTTGAAAAGTAAAAGAATTATGAGAGAGAATATATATTTCATATTAGAATTTAGAATTTATTCTTTTCATCAGCTAAGTTTAAAAACACACCGCTCGTTCTTTAGAATTTCATTGGCCCGTTCTACTTCAATGTGAGACTTGGCATCGTCCATTTTTTCGCGAATTGAATTTTTGATTTCTTTCATGCGCATCGATTCGATAAAGCGCTTAATGTCTTCTTTGCTTTCAAGGATTAGTTTAGGCACTAGCATTGGCTTGTCATCATCACCTTTGGCCACCATAGTAAAGAAAGAAGAATTGGTGTGCTTGATTGTTCCGAGTTTTACATTTTGAGATTCCACCCGTATGCCCACCACTAGAGAAGTCTTGCCCACATAATTAACCGAGGCGTGCATAGAAACCAATTCACCTACTTCTACCGGTTGAAGGAATTCTACTTTATCAACCGAGACAGTTACGCAATAAGTGCCAGCATGTTTACTGGCAGTTGCATACGCCACCTTGTCCATCAGTGAAAGTAAGATACCTCCGTGAATTTTTCCCCCAAAATTGGCGTAAGCAGGGATCATGAGTTCGGTAATGGTAGTTTGAGAATGACGAACTGGCTTAGAGAAATCTTCCATGTGATTTAAGTTTTCAAAAAGATAAGCATTATTTAAGATTATTGATTTGTGAAGTATGCCACAAACTAATGGCTCTATGCCGGATTAGGTAGGTAGATTTCGCGAAAGCCTCCAGAACCTTACTACCATTGCGGAAGCGGTTAGGGTAAGTCCAATTAGCAACCCAATCCAAATGCCAGTGGCGCCAAGCCCCAACGGAAATGCCAGCCAATAGCCAAGCGGCAAGGCAATTACCCAATAGGCCACAAAAATTAGAATAGAAGGAACTTTCACATCTTGTAGCCCGCGAAGTGCTCCAGCACACACTACTTGTATACCATCTGATAATTGGAAGAAAGCTGCAATGATGAGAAGCGCTGCTGTTAATTCAATGACAGCAGCAT
>JANOLM010000016.1:0-9681 GCA_031419815.1 Bacteroidia bacterium | reverse complement strand
CGAACTGAATAGCGATGAGCCGGGCATCATAGTGATGGTTTGTTTACCGGCATTGATTAGATCAGGGTCTATTTCATCTTCTTTTGGAAATGGCCCGATCCCCAGCAAACCATTTTCAGATTGCAGCACCACTTTCAGGTTTTTCGGAATATAATTCGCAACCAGTGTGGGTATGCCAATACCTAAGTTTATATACATTCCATCCCTGACTTCTTGTGCGATGCGTTTGGCGATACCTACTTTATCCAGCATAAAATAATTTGAAAATTTGATGATTTGGAAATTTGACGGCTAGGTTTTAGACGAACTTATTATTTTAGAGATTATTCGAATGATACTCTGCAAATCATCTAAGATTATTTCCGGATTCGGGTAGTGCGGTGATTCTCGACAAAGCATAAGCCAGTATTCTGTTTCGTCTGCTTCCTTAGCTGCTATTTTGAATTTATGTATAAAGTCCGCTTTGCTTTTAGCGTTCTGTGCTTCACGGACATTAGCACCAATTGACGTCCCGGATTTTAACAATTGCCCTTGCAAGCACATATTTCTTATTTCTTTCTAGTACTTCACAAAACTCAACTATTGCAAGCGAGAATTTGAAGGTAAGATCGACAATAAGGTTGTCCTTGTCATTCCTCATAGTTTATTTCATTTTCAAATCATCAAATTGTCACATTTTCAAATTCTAGAAATTGTTCGTTGTTCTATCCTCTTCTCATAGTTCTTTCCCTGAAAAATCCGCTGCACATAAATGCCTGGAGTATGAATGTTATTAGGATCAAGCACGCCAAGCGGAACTAGTTCTTCCACTTCTGCAATTGTAATTTTTCCAGCGGTTGCCATCATAGGATTGAAATTGCGAGCGGTGCCTTTGTATACCAGATTCCCTGCTGTGTCTCCCCTCCAGGCTTTTACGATTGCAAAATCTGCCCGTAGCCATTGCTCCATCAAGTAAGGCTTCCCATCAAAGTCGCGAACTTCTTTTCCGTTAGCTACTTCGGTTCCAACTCCAGCAGGAGTATAAAACGCGGGAATGCCAGCGCCACCTGCTCTAACTCTTTCTGATAACGTTCCTTGCGGGATTAATTCAACTTCAAGTTCTCCTGATAAAAGCTGTCGTTCAAATTCAGCATTCTCTCCAACATAGGAGGAGATCATTTTTTTTACCTGCCTGGTTTTTAGAAGCAGCCCAATTCCAAAATCATCAACACCAGCATTGTTTGAAATGCAGGTGAGGCCATTGACTCCTTTGCGAAGTAGCGCAGCAATGCAATTTTCTGGTATACCACAGAGACCAAATCCGCCCAGCATCAACGTTGCATTCTCAAAGATGTCTTTGACTGCTTCATCCGCATCCTTTACAGCTTTGTTGATCATATGCTTAGTTATTAAAATCTTTTAAAACGTTCAGTGCATGCTCCTTATCTAAGTGGAGCTGTAGCTTAAGGGCTTCAAGATCCTCAAACTTTATGTCATTACGAATGAGTTTTATAAAGTGAATGGCCAATTCCTCACCATAAATATCCCTGTTAAAACTAAAGATATTAACTTCTATGTTTCGCTTAACACCATTCACAGTTGGGCGGTTTCCAATGTACAGCATGCCTTCAAATTTCTGGTGGGCATAGGTAACCTTTACGGCATAGATGGCATCCATTGGAATGAGTTTGTAATGTGTATCTATTTCAATGTTGGCAGTGGGAAAACCCATTAGCCTTCCAAGTTTATCACCTTTTACAACCCGCCCACTGATGGAGTAATAGCGACCAAGCAGGTGGCCTGCTGTTTCAAGATCACCCTGCTCCAGTACTTGTCTTATTTTGGTTGAGCTTACTCCAACATGATCAACATCTTGACGGGGTATTTCTTCTACGTCAAAACCATAAGCAGGGCCATTCAATTTTAGCTGTTCGAAACTTCCTTCACGATTTTTCCCGAATCGGTGATCATACCCTATCACTAGTTTTTTGGTGCCAATTGTATTCACCATGATTTTTTTTATGAACTCTTCGGAGGAAAGCTGTGAGAACTCTTTTGTAAAAGGAATTCTGATGAGATGTTGTATACCTTGTTCCTTTAAAAGTTCAGCTTTTTCTTCAAAAGTGTTTAATAATTTAAGTGTGTTGTCATCGGGGCGAAGAATAAATCGGGGGTGTGGCCAAAAAGTAATGACTACTGTTTCTCCCTTATTTTTTTCAGAGATTTCTTTAAGTCTACTCAGTATTTTTTGGTGGCCCAAATGCACACCATCAAAAGTGCCACTGGTGACTACTGCATACTCCAGTCTAGTGAAATCATCAAGGCTATGGTAAATCTTCATACTGGCTTATGGATTCTTGAGATAAGTTTTTCGATTAAAGAAAATTAATGCTTGCATCCTGAATCTTGTATCCAGAATCCATCATTTATTTTTCAACTTCATCTATTGTCAACGCGTCTTCCAATTTGAAATTTCCAATGCGCGTCCGGCAAAGTTCAGAAAGATACGCACCTACTCCAAGGGCTTGACCAAAATCACGGGCAAGGCTTCGGATGTAAGTTCCCTTAGAGCAAACAATTCTAAAGCTCACTTCGGGTGGGGAAATTTTCGTGATTTCAAATTCGCGCACAATCACTTCACGAGGTCGTAACTCTGCTTCCTTTCCTTTTCGCGCCAATGAATAGGCTCTTTGTCCATTGACTTTTATAGCGGAGTGGAGTGGGGGTACTTGATGAATGGTTCCAACGAGCTGCAGTGTTGCCTTCCGGATATCAGATTCAGAAAGGTGAGAAAAATCTACTGGCGGGCTTACTTCGGTTTCCAAATCGTAGGAGGGTGTGGTCTGGCCAATAATAAATTTTCCGATATACTCTTTTTCCATTCCCTGATATTGATCAATCTGCTTGGTCATTTTTCCAGTACAAATGATCAACAGCCCGGTAGCTAATGGGTCGAGTGTTCCGGCATGGCCGATTTTCTTTATACCAAGTTTATACCGCAGTTTATGTACAACATCAAAGGATGTCCATCTCAGCGGTTTTTTAATGAGAAGGACACGATCTGTATTCATATCCATTTTAAACAATGGATAGTTGAATGCCCAGGTAGTAAAGGGTAAGAATGATTAGGCCAACAGCAATTCTGTAGTAACCAAAAATTTTGAAACCGTGGCGCGTTAAAAAACCAATGAAGGATTTGATAGCCAGAATAGCAACAATAAATGCAACTACATTGCCAATGGCTAGCAAAGTGAGTTCTTCCGTCCCAAAGCTATTTCCTTCTTTGTAAAATTTTAAGAGCTTGTAGGCTGTGGCGGCAAACATGGTGGGAACTGCCAAAAAAAAAGAAAACTCCGCTGCTGTTTTCTTATTTAATTTTTGAGTCAGGCCTCCAATTATAGTAGCTGCAGATCGTGAAACACCAGGAATTAATGCGATGGTTTGAAAGAGACCAATTTTTAAAGCGACAGTATAGGAGACATCTGGTTTTCCTTTTTCTTCAGTCTCTTTAAAAAGATTATCAATAAATAAAAAGATGATACCTCCTATAATTAATGTGTAAGCTACCACGTCTACACGCTCTAAGAGATTATCAATAATGTCATTTAGCAAAAAGCCTAAGATAGCGGCTGGTATAAAGGCCACTGCAAGCTTGAAATAAAAGTTCCAGGATTGAAAGAAGCGATTCCAATATAGAACGATGACAGAAAGGATGGCTCCTAATTGAATGGCAATTGTGAATGTTTTTGTGAAAGGATCAGAGACGATGCCCATCAGCGAGGATGCAATAATCATATGCCCTGTTGAAGATACCGGAAGAAATTCTGTAAGACCTTCAACGATAGCTAATATGACGGCTTGAAAAATTGACATGGATTTTTTTACGGAAGGTCGGTGAACTCAAGATTTAGAATTTGGATTTGTACTTATTTTGATTCTAGAATCTTGAATTTATTAGTATTTTCTATTCCCTGATTTTAGGTGTATGAAGTATAGCAACAATTTCAATGATAAAGCCAGCAACGACAACAACCGGGCTTAACGTGATCCCCATAAATCCAAATCCGTGTGGTTCTTTATCTAAAGACATAATTATAAATCCAAGTACGATAACCACAAATCCCATGATCATGAGTTGATAATTTTTCTTTCCAAAAGGTAGTTTGCTCATGTTAATACAATTCGTCTAATGATAGTTTTAAATATTTTCTCACTGCCCTGAAGGTGCTTGCAAAAGCCACTAATATACCTAGCAATGTTAATGCACCAAATAGCAGAGCGATTCGATTGGTATTCTGTATAAGGCTCAAATCTTCAATTCGTTTGTTAGCAAATGATATTACAGCTATTAGCATTGTGGAAGCCAATAATCCTGCTAGCAGGCCATGAAGGCAAGCCCTGATTAAAAAAGGCCATTGGATAAACCATCGTTTGGCACCCACCAATTGCATACTCCGGATTAAAAAACGTTGGGAAAAAAGTGCAAGTCTTAGCGTGTTATTTATCAATAACACCACCGTGATCAATAGCAAAGTGGATAGCCCCAGCAGGAGTAACCCAATTTTAGCCACGTTTTCATTGATTGAGGCTATTACATTTTTATCAAAATGCACTTGAAAGACTCCAGTTATTTTTTCTACTTCTCCTTTAATCTTTGCCATGCTCCTCTTGTCATGGTAAATAGGATTTACCGCAACGAGGAAAACATCGCGCAAGGGGTTCTCTCCAAGAAATGTTTGAAAGTCTTCTCCAGTTTCCTTTATGAAAGACTTAGCCGCTTCTTCTTTCGAAACGAATTGAATTGAATTGACCGGTGTCGGGCTGGCAGGGAGATTTTTAGAGGTGAAATAATGATTTGATAAAATCTTTTCAATCTCCTTTTTTTGGTCTTCTGAAATATTACTTTTTAGGTAGACCTGGATTTTCACATTCTCAAGTACCACACGTTCTAATTCTTTGGAATAGATCATGAGCAATCCAAAGACGCCAATGACAAAAAGAGCCAATGTGATACTAAGTACTACGCTGATGTAAGGGTAGCTCCCCAATTTCTTCTTCCTGACTTTAAATTTTGATTGTACAGAACTCATAAAGCGAGCGTAAATATAATCACTCTTGCTTAGGATTTTGGCGAATTAGGCTATTATTGGCGGAATAATTAGGTATGGCAGGCAAAAATAAAAACCTTTATACTTAGAAAGGGCTGTCTATTTTGGGTAGGTGAGCAGGCGGATTATCTGCCTCTATATTCTTTCAACTTCTTGAGGAGGGAGGTATCCTTTATTAAGGCGAGCTTAGTTATTTGATCTTGCTTTTCATCCAGAAGATAATAGTTCTCCCTGTAGAAGAGAAAAATGGTATGGCTTTCTCCGTTGATTTCGAGTATTTCGTAAAGACTTTTATCGAAGGCTCCGAAAAGTTGCAATTTGCCATTGTTAAACTGATAGTGGAAATTATACTTCTTACTTGAAGAGTCTATCTCCACTTGAATATGTGATGTTTCAACAGTTGATTTCGATGATTCAGAGATTACGATATCTTCTTGATTGTTTTTTGAAGACATCTCATCGGTAGGATCAACAACTTCTATTTTGGGTTGGGCTACTATTGCAGGTTTTATATTTTCTTTCTCTCTTTCAATTGCTTTTTCTTCTTTGGGCTCTGTTACGACTGCACTATTATTTTCTTTAGCTGTCTCTTCTGCCGGAATAAGTTTCTCAGAACGTTCAACCGAGTCATTGCCTTGTACAGAATCCTGGATTGAAGTTGAAAGATTAGGGATACCATTTAAAGCTGTGGGCTGGTAATAGTAGTAGAGTGAAGTGATCAAAATACCGGCTCCGATAATTCCTGCAGCCATCTTCATCCCTGTAAAAACAGAAGAAGCGGGACTTATGGGTACATTACTCAACATCGCTTTCAGTTCAGCGGCTCTTGCGTTTTTAATTCCCTCTAAAATATTCTTCTGCAACTCTACATCTGATTTCAAAGTTGGATCAGAAATAACCTGCTGCTCAAAATCCAAACGCTCACTTTCCGTAAGGCGGTTCGTTAAATAATCGTCTATTAATTCAAAATTGCTCATGTTACTAATCTAAAAAATCTTGTTCTGAATACTGTGTTTTGACTAGCTCGTCTAATTTCTGCTTACACTTATATTTCTTTGTTTTTGCTGTATCAGTATTTGCAAATCCCAATTTATCAGCTATTTCCTGCATTGACATTTCATCAAAATAATAATACATCAAAACCTTGCGACAAGTTTCACCAAGTTGACTCATGCACTTGGCCATTATCTTTTCGCGTTCGGGGCTATCCATATCCATTGATACTGAAGAATCCTTCTCTTCATTGGACAACCTCTTCTTTCGATCGAGTTCTTTCCTCCACAGATTTTGGCAAATGCTGTAGATGTAGGTACTCATTTTTGAAGTCATGACAAGTTTCCCGGATCTTGCCTTTTGCCAAAAGACTACCAGGGCATCCTGATATACATCTCTGGCTTCGTCTTCAGTTCCACTATTGGTGATTACCAGTTTGGTCATCATCCGATAGTACTTTTTATAGATGAACTCCAGAGCCTTCTCATCACCCCCTTTAATCTTCTCGAAGATTTCAGGTTCACTTAATTCTGACTTCAACTTAAATACTCTGTACGCCACGGTTGGTAACCTTAATTTAGTGTCTGTTGAATGTTTCGCAGGTTAAAATACATTTTTTTCCGATAAAAGGAATTAATCTGCCTTCAACCAATTCTGAGTTCGATAAAACGGTCCTATATAACCTCTTACTTTTAGCTGGTTATCCTCTACCCATATTTTGCACCGATAGACCTTTCCATTTTCGGGATCCAGGATG
Organism: Bacteroidia bacterium; assembly: GCA_031419815.1. Taxonomy (GTDB): domain Bacteria; phylum Bacteroidota; class Bacteroidia; order Cytophagales; family Cyclobacteriaceae; genus ELB16-189. Next base: position 2,844 of record JANOLM010000016.1, on the reverse strand, counting down.
AATCCACCACCATATTCCTGATCGTCTTTTACGAGACCTTCCATGATTTCCATACCGATTATCTTTTTCATAAACCGAGGATTGTCCGTTTCGCAATCATCGCATACAGGATCGGGGTCTTCACCTGGCTTGCGATAAAGTTTGGTGATTTTACCATAGACCTTACCGCCACGCTCGTAGACGTCTACAATTGATCGGGGCTCACCTGTGCTATCATCAATCGTTTTCCACTTACCGATAACTATGTCTTGCCCAATGGCTGAATTCCCAGTAAAAAATGTAACTGCGAGAATTTGAAGGATTTTTTTCATACCATTTGTTTACCGAAAATAATAAAAAAAGAGCCACGACAAATCGTGGCTCTTTTCGAAGTTCAGATTAATGATCTATTGCCTAGTCTTGGCCGGAGTTTCTGTCGAAAGCTTGCTTACCATTTCGGTTTTTGTCTTAGGCCGTTCTTGCTTTGCCTTCGAAGCATCCTTGGACACCAACATAGGAGCAATAACCAATGCCACAATTGACATTAATTTGATCAGGATATTAATAGATGGGCCCGATGTATCTTTGAAGGGGTCGCCTACTGTGTCGCCAACCACTGCAGCTTTATGCGGGTCGGAGCCTTTGTAATACATTTTACCGTCAATTTCAACGCCTTCTTCAAATGCTTTTTTTGCATTGTCCCATGCGCCACCAGCATTAGCTTGGAAAATTGCAAGTAGAACACCTGTTGCAGTAACTCCTGCAAGCATTCCACCAAGAGCTTCTGCTCCCATCAAAAAGCCCATAACGATTGGAACCGCGACAGCCATTGTGCCAGGAAGAATCATCTCGCGGATAGCTGCCTTTGTTGAAATTTCAACACATTTTCCATACTCGGCACTGCCTTCCGCATCATCAAATGTTTTTTTATCTTCATCATTCCATTCTGCCATTTCTTTTCCCTGGTTCTTTTTCATTACGGCCAATGCTGCTGTGAGTTTCGGGATGGAAGCAAATTGCCTTCTTACTTCCTGTATCATTTCCATTGCTGCTTTTCCAACAGCCTGCATGGCCATAGCTGAAAACACGAACGGCAGCATGGCGCCTATGAACAATCCGGCAATTACATCTGCCTTAGAAATATCAATGCTCTTTAATTGGGCGGCCATCATGAATGCACCAAAAAGGGCAAGGGCAGTAAGGGCAGCCGAAGCAATGGCAAAGCCTTTTCCAATAGCTGCTGTCGTGTTACCCACCGAGTCAAGTTTGTCTGTTATTTTTCTTACTTCTTTTGGAAGCCCTGACATTTCAGCAATACCTCCTGAGTTATCAGCAATAGGGCCATAAGCATCAACGGCCAATTGAATTCCTAATGTTGACAACATTCCCACTGCGGCAATGGCAATTCCATAAAGCCCTGCATAATAGAATGAACCCATGATGGAACCTGCAATTATCAACATAGGCAATGCGGTTGACATCATCCCGACACCTAAGCCGGCAATGATGTTGGTGGCAGCGCCTGTATGTGATTGTTTAATGATGGATAATACCGGCTTTCTGCCTCCACCCGTATAATATTCAGTAATAAACCCAATTAGTACACCGGCCACAAGCCCAATGATTGTAGACAGAAATACGCCCAAGGAAGTAATTGTTCTTTCAACATTGTAAAGTACATCGTGAAATACCCAGCTTGAAGGCAGCATCCAGTCAATGATAAAATAAGAAGCGATAACCATAAAGACGGCCGCGCCAACGCTTCCCGTGTTAAGGGCGACTTGCGGATTTCCTCCATCTTTACCTCTTACCAAAAATGTTCCGATAATTGAGAAAACGATTCCAGCTCCTGCAAGCACTAGCGGAAGGAGTACAGCGGAAAGCCCGTTAAACTCAGGGTCTTGTTCAACGCTAAGAAGACCTACACCAAGTACCATGGTTCCGATAATAGAGCCGACATAACTCTCAAAAAGGTCAGCACCCATTCCGGCTACATCGCCCACATTGTCACCCACATTGTCTGCAATGGTTGCAGGGTTCAGTGGATGGTCTTCAGGAATTCCGGCTTCTACTTTACCCACCAGGTCTGCACCTACATCAGCTGCCTTCGTGTAAATGCCACCACCCACACGGGCAAAAAGTGCGATGGAGGAGGCTCCAAAAGAAAACCCCGTCAGAATTGTAATTACTTTATTTAGATTGTCAAGCGTATCAATGCCAAACATATTTTTATAAATAATGAAAAGCACTGATAATCCCAGCACCCCCAATCCAACCACGCCCATTCCCATTACAGAGCCACCGGAAAATGCAATGTTCAAAGCCTTTGGCAAACTTGTTCGGGCAGCAGCAGCGGTGCGCACATTGGCTTTCGTTGCCACCTTCATTCCGATATACCCGGCCAGGATAGAGCTCAATGCTCCTAAGGCAAAAGACAAGCCTACGATAGGGTGGGAAAGATCCTTGTCGGCAGTTAAAGCCAACAAGATGGAAACACAAACAATAAATACAGCGAGGACCTTATATTCAGCTTTAAGAAAAGCCATTGCTCCTTCCGCAATGTAGCCGGCAATTTTTTTCATTTTGTCGGTTCCGGCATCTTGCCTGGCTACCCAGGCACTTTTCCACGCGACATAGAGCAACCCTAATACTCCAAACAGGGGCAGGACATACAGTAAATTTTGCATACAGGTTAATAGGTTTAGGATTCAAAAAAATCCCGCATGAGCGGGATAAGGCTTTAAAAAGCTTCGCAAAGATAGAAGAAGGTCTAATAAATTAAAATTTAGGGGATATAGAAAAAAAGTCTGCTTTTACTGATTCAATCCCGTACTATCATCCATAGATTTTTATTCTTCACTGGAG
>JANOLM010000015.1:0-6647 GCA_031419815.1 Bacteroidia bacterium | reverse complement strand
GCTATGTGCACTATTGAAAGATATTCCGTTTACACCACATAGCCAAAAGCAAAGACAGAGCGAGCCTTATCTCCGCTTATTGACTAAAAAATCATTTAGAAAAATTGATCAAATAATTTAACATGAAATCACACTATACTGTGATTTCAGTTGTAGAATATGAGGTTATAACTTATTTTTACACAAAAATCACACTATAATGTTAGTCAATAGTATAGGGTCAGCCATCCGGGAACGAAGAAAAGAGCTTGGAATAACACAGCCTCACCTTGGCGAGTTGGCAAACATAAGCACCAACACGCTTTATAAACTGGAGCGCGGCCAGGGCAACCCCTCATTGGATGTGCTAAGTAAACTGGCAGACGTACTGGGCATGGAGCTGAAACTGGAAGTAAAAAAACCAAAATGATAAATGAGACAGGTTACCGTATATCGCAATGAGGAATTGGCCGGAGTGCTCACTGAAAATGATGAACAAACCGGAAAGGGTTACACCTTCCGGTATGATGATGCTTATTTTTATGACGCGCGCAAATATGCGATCAGCCTGACTTTACCCAAAACACATCAGGAGTACCACAGCGAAAATGTCTTTCCATTTTTCAGCAACCTGATCACCGAAGGTGCTAACCTAAGCTTGCAAAGCAAGTACCTGAAAATTGACAAGCGCGATGTGCTGGGTTTGCTGCTGGCCACGGCAGGGCATGACAGTATTGGAAATATTACGATAAAAGGCATCTCTAAAGAAATACAGTCGTGATCATGTTAACTGTTTGCCCGTGTACTTTATCCGAAGGCTTTTCTACTTATAGCCCGTCTGCGCTTCGAAAGATGTTTAATGGAAAAAAAGTAAACCACATCCTTGATGTCGATCCCCCCGAACTAAACGAAGTTGTGGCCGAACAATTCCGACAGAACCGTAAAATGCTTTCCATTAGTGGAGCGCAAATAAAATTGTCGCTGTTGCTCGAAAAAAACAAACTGCGGCTAACGCAGCAAGGTGAACGCGGGGAATACATTCTAAAGCCGATACCCCACCGGGCAAGCTTCGCAAAAGAAGAACAACTGCCCGCCAACGAACATTTGACCATGCAAATTGCACGACAAGTGTATGGAATAGATACGGCTGAAAACGCTTTGCTTTTTTTCAAGAATGGTGAGCCCGCTTATATCACCAAACGATTTGATGTTAAAGCTGATGGGGGCAAGATAGCACAAGAGGATTTCGCATCGCTTTCTGGCATGTCCAATGAAACAAGTGGAAATGCCTTTCGCAATATGGGAAGTTACGAGAGCCTCGCTGCTGTGATGAAAAAATATGTGGTCGCTTATGGGGTTGAAGCAGAAAAACTATTTGAACGGGTGATCTTCAATTATCTGTTTAGCAATGGCGATGCACATCTCAAAAACTTTTCGCTGCAACAAACCGCTACGGGCGATTATCTGTTTAGCCCTGCATACGATTTAATTGACACGGTCATTCATATACCCACTGATTCCTTCATGGCATTAAAAGACGGTTTGTTTGAGAATGACTATGACACGGAAAGTTTTAAAGCTTTGGGCTTCTATGCCTACGATGATTTTTATGAATTCGGTTTACGAATTGGAGTGATGGAAAAAAGACTGATCAGGTTGTTGGACAAATACAGAACTGAAAGCAAAAAAGTAAGCGAGCTGGCCAGCAGGTCATTTTTAAACAATGAAGCAAAAAAAATCTACCTCCTTCATTATTTTGATCGGTTGAAAATGCTAAACAATTCGTATAGAAAAATAATTTAATCTTAGTGTCTTAATGGCCACGAAGTCACAAAGACACTAAGAATCTTGTTACTTCTGATGAAAACTATCACTGACAAATTTCAGTACTTCTGGTAAAGATGTTCTCCAGTACGTCCAGGTGTGGCCGCCTTCGCGAACACGAAATTCATGAGGAACTTTTTTATCAATCATAGCAGCGTGCACGGCCATATTCCCTTTGATCAGAAAGTCATCGTCACCACAATCAATAAAGTATCTCACTTTCTTCAAGTCATCTGTATTCCCTGTTTCTATTATTTTAAGAATAGAATTTTTATTGTAATGATCATTGAGCCTGGCCGCTCCTTTCAAATCCTTGCCATACAAAATACCAAACACATTGTTCCAGTTATCCTCCGGCATAGCGATGATTTCTGCATCGGTAAACACACCCGCACTCAGTGGAGCTGCGGCTGCAAATAGCTCAGGATATTTTGTGGCCATGGTAAACGTTCCAAAGCCTCCCATGGAAAGCCCGGCAATAGCGCGGTAATTCTTTTTTACTCTCGTGCGGTAAGTGGCATCGATAAAGGGTATAAACTCCTTCACAAAAAAGTCTTCATACTTGGTCTTACCATCAAAGCTATTGATGTACCAGCTTACCCCACCATCTGGCATCACAATGATCATAGGAGCGGCCTCACCACTTTGTATGGTTTTATCGGCAATCATGTGCGACTCACCAAATTGTGTCCAACCCGTTTCGTCATCGGTGTAGCCATGCAGTAAGTACAGCACCGGGTAATTACGGTTCGATTTATCGTAGTCAGCGGGCAAATAAATGTTATACTCTACCTCTTTTCCTAGGATAGTACTTTTAACTTTAAGGCTTTCTTTGACTGTTCCTTGCTGGGCATAGCCGTTAATAAAAAATAGGCTAAGTAAAATGGGAAGAACTTTTTTCATAAAGGTTAATGTAAAATTTCCTTCAAAGTACTAAAATTTGTTTTAAAAGTTCTCAGTACACAATTCTAAAAAGTCCGAAATGGTTTTATTTTTTTGTACCTTTTCTCTGCAAATCAATACCACCATGAAAAAATTATTATCCGCAATGCTCTGCATGGTTGCTATATCGCTTCAAGCCCAGCAAAATTCCGAAACATTGGATTTGAAAAAACATAAAATTGTCATGCAATTTAGCGATGGCGATTCATTATCACAGGCTTCCGTGACGGGGCAAGTAAAAAACATTCGAATGGCCTGGCCCAATGCTGAGATTGAAGTAGTTTGTCACGGGCCTGGGCTTGACTTACTGATGACTTCCAAATCAAAAGCCAATAAAGCAGTTGCCGATTGGTCGGCACAAGGTGTGGTGTTTGCCGCCTGCAACAATACAATGCGGAGAAGAAACATTAAGAAAGAGGATTTATTGCCTTCCGCACAAGTTGTTCCTTCTGCCATTATTGAACTTACATTAAAGCAGGAAGAAGGATGGGCCTATGTGAAGGGTGGGCATTAAAGTAGGACTTGGGCATTGGGGCTTTGGCAGGAAGCACAAGCCCTAATGCCTAAGACCCAATACCTGATTTATTTTTTATAACCCGGACCTCTAACCACTCTTCCTGGTTTTGCTCCGGTATGCTCTCCGTTTTCCAATACCTGCGTTCCATTTACCAACACATGCAGCATTCCTGTGCTGTACTGGTGTGAATTTTCAAAAGTGGCATGATCCTGAATTTTTTCCGGATCAAATACAACTACATCTGCAAAATAACCTGGGGCTAAAGTACCCCGTTTTTTGATTTTTAGATTGCTAGCCGGCAACGAAGTCAATTTGCGAATGGCCTCTTCCAATGAAATTACTTTTTCATCCCGAACATACTTGCCCAGCAAGCGCGAAAAGTTTCCATACGCACGCGGATGCTCTTTGTATTTTAAGAACATACCTGAAGCCGTTGGCGAACCCGCATCAGAACCAAAACTAACATAAGGCAATGCAATCTGGCGTTTGATATTTTCTTCACTCATTAAAAAATAAGCCGTCTCCACACGCGTGCTATCGGTGATTACTAAGTCCATTGCTGTCTCTTCCGGTGACTTCCCATAAATCTTTGCTACCTCGCCCAATGTTTTTCCGGCATAACGTTTAAGCGAATCATTCGCGAAGCCCAACAGCAACACGCGCTCAGGGTCTCCGGCATTCAACAAAAGGTTCTCCCATTTATCGGTGGGCATTCTCATCTCCTGTAATACTTTTTTTCTAATGGTAGGATTTTTTAATCGCCTGATCCATTCCTTGATACCACCTTCTTGCACCCATGGCGGCATGCTGGCGTCCAGTCCGGTAGCGCCTGCTGTATAGGTGTACATATCTGCTGAAATTTGAAGACCGGATTTATTAGCGCTATCAATTTTTGCAATCACAGCATCTAACTTTCCCCAATTACTTTTGCCCCCCATTTTTAAATGATAAATTTCTGCAGGCATATTCGCTTCTCGCGCAATGCGTATTGTCTCATCCACCGCTGACAGGATATTATTACCTTCGCTGCGCATGTGAGAAATATACATGCCTCCGTAGGATGCTGCCACTTTACTAAGTTCAATGAGTTCCTCGGTAGTCGAATAATTATCAGGTGCATAAATCAAAGCCGTAGTAGTTCCCATAGCGCCTTCCTCCATAGCCTGCTTGATGAGTGCCTTCATGCGTTCCAACTCATCCAATTTAGGCGCGCGGTTTTCATAACCTAATTCATGAATACGAACGGTATTTGCCCCAACAAAAGAAGCTACATTAGGCGATATGCCTCTGCGTTGCAATGATTCAAGATATTCACCTAAAGAGGTCCAATCAATGTTAAAGGCCAGATCCGCATTCCGCTTCATTTGATCTCTCCAATCTTTTTTCATCCTCTCATTCATGGGCCCCATCGAACCTTCCCCCAATACTTCCAACGTAATCCCTTGGCGGATATCGCTCTGCGAATTGCCATCCAGTATTAAAGAGACTTCAGCGTGACTCATCATATTGATAAACCCCGGAGCCACCACCAAACCTTTGGCAATAATCTCTTTTTTACCGACAGCACTTGAAAGATCACCTACAAAAGCAACTGTATCTGCATTGATACCCACATCGTTTACAACTCCAGGTTTCCCGGAACCATCATACACGGTTCCTCCACGGATGACAATATCATATTCACGTTTTTTGCAGGCCGTAAAAAGGATAAGGAGAAAAAGGAAATAGAAAATTTTTTTCATTGGAGATTTTACTTTGATGAATTTTCAGTGTTGGGCTAAAGGTAAAGTATTGAGGCGAAGGAATGGCTTTAGGGCATCTCTAAAAACTAAAGTTTGGTGTCAGGCTGAGCTTGTCGAAGCCGATTTAAAGAGTCCATGATAGAGAATATGTTTCGACAAGCTCAACATGACAAGATTTTTAGAGATGCCCTAATGTTAATTATAATTTGACGGTTAATCTTTGCGGAGGCTATCTGATTTTACAGTGACTTTTACGATTAACTATTAACATTTCACGATTAACTTAACACTAGGGCATTTCTCGTATAGCTTATGAAAACCCAGCTATCCCTTTACCCGAACATAAACAAGTTTGCCCGTTTTTCTATCCGTCTCACGTTCATCAATCTCAAATTTGCCTATACTTTTAATCAATGGCGCTAGTTTTCCAAATCCAAAGTTTCGTGGGTCAAAGTCTGGCTGCTTTTTCAAGATTAAATTTCCCACTTCTCCTAAAAAAGCCCAACCACTATCGTCTGCAAGGTCAGTTATAGTAGTTGAAATTAAATTGATAGTATCGTTATGCACTTTTTGAAGTGTCTCCTTCTGGATTTCCTTTGCTGGCTTCCTTTCCTTTCCAGCCCCTGCCCTATCTTTAAACTGAACAGTTGGCACATTCAATATTTCCAGATAAATGAATTTATCACAGGCTACAATAAATGGATTGGGAGTCTTCTTTTCGCCAAGTCCTATTACGATCATTCCAGCTTCCCTTAGTCTGGTAGCCAATCTCGTAAAATCACTATCGCTGGATACAATACAAAATCCATCAACTTTTTCCGTATAAAGAATATCCATTGCGTCAATGATCATCGCGGAGTCGGTTGAATTCTTTCCAGTCGTGTACCCATACTGTTGAATAGGCGTTATCGCATTTTCTAACAAGACACCCTTCCAACTGATTAGATTTGGTTTCGTCCAGTCGCCATAAATTCGCTTAAAAGTTGGCGTTCCATATTTAGCAATTTCTTCCATCATACCTTTTATATTAGTAGAAGGAATATTGTCTGCATCTATAAGGACTGCAATTCGTATGTCTTTAGTGGTTTTCATCTTTTTTTATAACAAACATTTGGTAACGACTATTGAAATTTATTTATTTTATCTCACCGAACCTACTCAACTTTAAAACTTATACTTATCCAAGCCTCAAAAACAAACGGAAGTTAACAGTTTGTCGATCACCTTTCCAAAGTGGTTTAATTTCTTTTATGAAATCTTCTACTGGGTTTACTTGATTGGCCTTAATGTATTTCTGAACCGATGACCATGTAGAAATATATCCTTCAAATTCTATCAGCGTCCACTCAAAAGAAAATTTGAATTCGGAAGTTTGGATTTCATCAAATGGAAACGGTATGGTCGGTGGCCAACACTTTCTTAAACTTCAACGCGAGATCACTTAAAGAGGAAAGCAAACTTTTAAACCAGAATGCTGAATTTTGAATGCTGAATTTTCATTAGCGATTTCGAACTGCCCTGCCCGGCATTGCACCTGTGTGTTCACCGTCTTTTAGTACCTGCACACCATTCACAAATACATGAAATACTCCGGTTGCATACTGATGTGGGTTTTCAAAAGTAGCGTTGTCTTGTATCCTTGC
>JANOLM010000014.1:0-1627 GCA_031419815.1 Bacteroidia bacterium | reverse complement strand
AATAATTGAATCGGGAAGGCCCAAATGCCAGGAGGTATTATCAAGTGCTTCCGGATTGTCGCGCATGTATTCGTAGTTAAACAATCCCTCCACCGTAGGTGTCCAGAACAAAGGACCCAAACTCATCTTGGCGGTGCGCTCTTTGATCATAGCCATGATGTCCTCTGGATACTCTGGTGCTGCTGCCAACCCTGTGTGTTCAAAATTATCTACACCCGCCTTCAAACCCCTCCGGATTTCATCAGGACGATGCGAGTGGCCCACCACTTTCAAATTATTTTTATGAGCCTCGTCCACTACGGCCATGTATTCCGCTTCCGTCATTTGATCCTGATCAATAAGTTTTATACAATTCACTCCTGCTTTGGCAAGCAGCTTGACTTTTGCCCTGGCATCAACATCGCCTTTCACTCCCCAGCGAAAGTCTGAAGTGCCGGGATAAGACTCATGCTGAATGAATGGCCCCGACATGTACATGGTTGGTCCTGGTATTTCCCCTTTATTAATTCTTTCGCGAACCGACAAACTTGGTTCAAGTGGCCCACCTAAGTCACGAGCACTGGTTACGCCAGCCATTAATAATTGGTGAGCCGAGGAAGGCATGATCACATCTTTGGCTAGCTTCAAATACGTTTTATCCCAATGGGTATAATCACTATGCCCATTGATCATCAGATGAACGTGCATGTCCCACATACCGGGCATCACACTCATACCTTCTGTTGAAATTACTTCGGCTCCTTTCGGAATTTCGATTTGCCCTACCTGCCCAATGCTTTTAATGCGTTCCCCTTCTATTATAATGACAGAATTTAGTAACGGCTTTCCGCCAAAGCCATCTATCAATGTGCCGCCAACAAGGGCTTTGGTCTGTGAAAATGTTGAGGTGGAAATAAACAGAAGGAAAAGTATAAGTCGGTTCATAGTTTTGAGATTGAGGTGAAAGTTAGCGAAGTTTTTAATCTCGTAAAAATTGAAGAGGCGTAAAGCCTGTGGTTATTGAAGCCGTGAACGAAACCAGAAAAAGAGATTAAAATGCGAGCGCTGTTCAGCAGCTTAATTTATTGTCTTACCTTCAACAAAATCCCCACGAAGCATACGATAGCGCTTTCTCGCCTCGGCAGCATAAACACTTCCTGGAAACTTATTCAAAAACTCACGATAAATTTCCATAGCCTTCTCTTTGTGCTTAAGGTGTTGCTGATAAATTTCGCCTTGCAAAAAATAAGCATCATCAGATAAAATATCTTCTCCGTACTCATTCAAAATTTTCTGAAGCAATTCCACCGATTCTGTAAACTGACCTTGCTTCATTCGCAAGTTTGCCTCAAGCCAATAGACATCATCAAGTATTTCCGTCACTGAAATTGACTGTTCGTTAACAGTGCCTTTTCGCAACAACTCAATTCTTTTAAAAGCCTCCTCTGTTTTGTTTTGATAGAGTAAAAGTTCAATAGAGGCATATTCTCTCAAAGCGGCACCCGTTGTATCGGACATTGTATTTTCTTTAATCCGCATGCTCAGGTCCATAGCATCGTTCGCTATTTCCCGAGTTGTGGCTTGCTTCAAAATATCCAGATGCTCCTGCGCCAATCTGAAGTCTCCTTTATAATATGAAAGTTTGGCA
>JANOLM010000013.1:0-1637 GCA_031419815.1 Bacteroidia bacterium | reverse complement strand
ATTAGGGCACGATAATATTTTTGGTTACCAATATAGTTCGCAACCAAATGCTTCTGGGGAATATGTAAGTCGCGCAGTGCGCCAGCCTGCACCGCGTTTTCTTTTTGTTGGGGTGTTTATAACAATCACAAAAAACAAATCGGTAAACCAACTTCCAAATTTATAATCAATTGCATTAAGCATATCTATTAACACCACATCTTGAATCTTGAATTTAAAATTTAAAACTAAAAAACATGAAAACAATCATTACACTCCTTACGCTTATTTCATCAGTTGTATTTGCTAACAATGACAAGTACACCGAACAAATGACAAAGCACATTGAGGCGATCTACAAAGCGAAAGCACCGGATCAGTTTCAACAAGCTATCAATGCATTCGAGCGGATTGGCAACGCTGAGAAAACGAAATGGGAACCATTCTACTATGCCTCGTTTGGGAATTTGATGCTGGCAACTCGCGAGCAGGATGGAGGAAAGAAAGATCAGTTACTGGATCTGGCAGCGGCCTCACTGGACAAAGCAAAGGCCCTAAAAGAAAATGAATCTGAGATTGTTGCCCTTGAGGGTTTTATCTACATGATTCGCTTGACGGTTGATCCGGCAATACGCGGCCCTCAGTATTCAGGCATGGCCATGCAATCTTTCGGCAAAGCAATTGGATTGAATCCCGAAAACCCCCGGGCTCTTGCTTTCATGGCGCAAATGCAATATGGCACGGCTGAGTTCTTTAAATCATCCACAGCAGACGCATGTGCTACTCTTGCTAAATCACTTGAAAAATTCGCTTCCTTTAAAACAGATAACCAACTAGGACCACAATGGGGAAAAGGAATGGCGGAAGGAATGAAGGAGCAATGTAAATAGTTTTGTACATCGGGATTGAATCCTTAACCTTGTTGAATAGTTTAATCATGGCGGCAGCAAGCACCCTAAGAGAGTATCTTAAAATCTTCCTGATCTCAGTGATCGGAGCATCCGTCATGACTTTCCTTTCATGCTCTTCCTGCTCGCATGATTTGAAAAAATTTGCTACCACATGGTTTTTTTCAACGTTAATGTGGATGATCATGTGGATTGGTAATGATCGCCTGACACACATGATTAGCCTACGAATCTCATGGGTAGATTATCCGGTAAAAAGACTTTTGGTAGGCGTAATATCTACGGTAATCTTCACAGTGTTGGTGGCTATTGGTTTAATAAAGTCATGGGAGTATTCGTGGGATGTTAAGTTTAATAGTTATAAAGAGTTTGTCATTATATCATTGATAATTACTTTTTTAATTTCCCTTTTCCTTCATGGAAGGGAGTTTCTTTTGCAATGGAAGCAGGCGGCCGTAGAAGCAGAAAAGTATCAGAAAGAAAGTATAACGGCACAATACAATAGTTTAAAGAGTCAGGTCAATCCACATTTTCTCTTCAATAGTCTAAATGCTTTGACCAACCTCGTGTACGAAGACCAGGATAAGGCAGCCAAATTTATCAAACAACTTTCTGAAGTTTACCGCTATGTGCTCGATACGCAGAGCAAGGAAGTAGTTTCACTAAAAGAGGAGTTGGAATTTTTAGATTCTTATATCTTTTTGCAGAAAATAAGGTTTGGTGATAATCTTAAGATACAAGTTGATCTTA
>JANOLM010000012.1:0-3004 GCA_031419815.1 Bacteroidia bacterium | reverse complement strand
CTGCAACAGCGCCCGTGCTATGATGATGGCGCTTGGCTGCATACAGGCACTTAAATGTAATACCAATCACTGCCCTACCGGAGTGGCCACACAAGATAAGTCCTTAACAAAAGGCCTTGTTGTGGAAGACAAGAAAGTGCGCGTTGCAAATTATCACAAAAACACTGTGGATAGTTTTATGGAGTTGCTATGTGCCTCTGGTATTAGCCACCCGGATAAGATTAATCGTACGCACGTATACAGAAGAGTATTTATGAACATGGTGAAGACATACGAAGAAATTTATCCGACCATACCAGAAGGTTGCCTGCTGGAAGGTGGGGATGTGCCGTTTGAGTTAGAAGGTTATTTGAGCCGCGCTTCTGCTGAAAGCTTTGAAGTTGCATAGTAATTTTTTTTGCCTCCGACAGCCGGCAGGTAATTTAGAAATTAGCTTTTTTTAAATATGGTTACTTTTGGCAATGATTTTTGAATAGGAATAGTACACTCTTTTATTTACCTCAGTTAGCGCGCGTTTGTAAAACGCGTGCTACTCTTAAATTCAACATTTCAACTACAGCAATTCGTTTTATAGTCAACTTTTTAACACTGGATAAAATTTCAAAACTTGATCTAACGGAAAGAGTACGTTGCACGAGTAGCACACGCGCGCCAGTTAGTGAGGTGATGTAGTAACAGATCCTGAAAAGTTAATCGACAGAAAGTAGTATTGCTTTTCTTGCGAGTCGCCTCACTCCATCGCCACATTCACATGCCTTTCCGCGTGATACGAAGAACGCACGAGTGGTCCTGATTCAACGTATTTTAATCCACGCTTCAATCCTTCTTCTTTGTACATCGCAAAAGTATCCGGGTGGATAAACTCTGCTACTTCTAGGTGCATTTTAGTTGGCTGCAGATATTGACCGAGTGTTAAAATCATTAAACCATTTTCAGCCAGGTCGTCCATGGCTTTAAATACTTCTTCTTTTGTTTCACCCACCCCAAGCATAATGCCAGATTTGGTGCGCTTGCCCGCTTCGCGTATGCGTTTGATTTGTTCCAGGCTGCGCTCGTATTTTGCCTGTGGCCGTACAATTCTATAAAGACGACCTACCGTCTCCATGTTGTGCGATACAACTTCCTGGCCTCCATCGATCATGCGATAGAGCGCTTCCCAATTTCCCTTCGTGTCGGGTATTAATGTTTCAATCGTAGTCTCAGGGCTTAATGCTTTTGTTTGCACAACTGTTTGATACCAAACTTCTGCACCGCGGTCTTTCAATTCATCTCTGTTCACGGAAGTGATCACGGCATGCTTCACACCCATCAATTTAATGGCTTCGGCAACTCGCTTTGGTTCATCAAGATCATATTCAGTTGGGCGGCCAGTGGCCACTGCACAGAAGGTACAACTGCGGGTGCAAATGTTTCCTAAGATCATAAATGTTGCAGTGCCTGCACCCCAACATTCGCCCATGTTTGGGCAATTTCCACTTTCGCAAATGGTGTGAAGTTTATGATCGTCTACCAACCTTCTCACCTTCGCATACTCTGGCCCAATAGGTAACTTCACACGAAGCCAATCGGGTTTTCTTCGCTTTGTTTCTTCTTTGGATATGACGGGCAGTTCGATCATCGAGATAAGTTAATATTTAAAAGTTAATCGTTGATACTACTTACTATTAACTTTTAACGATTCACGGATAACGCTTTACTTACCAATAAGTTCCTTATACTGTTCTGCAGTTAAAAGACCCGCAGTGGAGCCTTTCACTTCAACTTTCACCATCCAGCCATCCCCGTAAGGGTCGGAATTTACTTTTTCAGGGCTAGCATCTAACATCGAATTTACTTCTAATACTTTTCCGGTGAGGGGCATGAATAAATCTGAAACGGTCTTCACGGCCTCCACGGTTCCGAAGACCTGATGTTCATCTACTTCTTTACCAACGGTGCTGATGTCTATATACACGATGTCGCCAAGTTCGCCTTGAGCGAAATCAGTGATGCCGATAGTAGCGGTAGTGCCATCAATTTTGATCCACTCGTGGTCTTTGGTGTACAGGAGTCCGTTTGGGATATTCATAATAAGTTACTTTACAATTAGGGTTCAAAAGTAGGGGTAAAATCTTAATTCTGGATGCTGATGGATACATATTCAAGCACATTTCATATTACTGTGTACTACATAGGTTATGCTACATAAAATATAGGAAGGAAAGCATAAATACTGTATAATATCAGGATGTTGCCTATATACCGACCGCAGTCGTATCTGACCAACTCACACTCCATGGGCAAGTTGATGTCATCTAAATTACATTCCAATAAACAAACCATCTCCATCTTCCTTTACGGGATAGATGCTCAAATCAGCAGACCGCTCAGAACATTCACGCCCCGTTGTTAGGTTAAACTGATGGCCATGCCACGGACAAATAATTTCTCCCATAAAATTCACGGTTCCTTTGCTCAACGATTCACCATTGTGTGAGCAGGAATCCTGAACCACAAAAAAACTATTGTTTCGCAAAACTATGCAAAGTCGTTTGCCGTGAATCACCAGTAGTTGTGGTATGTTTTCCTTCAACCGCTTACGCGCTTCCTCGCCCGATGAAAAGACTTTTATCCATTCCATAAAGTTTGATTGGGCATCACCTTACTTTTTTTCTACCTTGATCGCACCTTACCCAAACCTATGAAGAAATTTTATCATTTACTGTGCCTGATATTCATCTCTGCGGCTGCCATTGCTCAAGTGAATCCAAAACTACAGGCCAAACTAGATCAGCAAGCTAAAGACATCGAGCCTAAGCTGATTGAATGGCGGAGGGAGTTCCATCAAACCCCCGAACTATCCAACAGCGAATTCAAAACGGGGGCAAAGATTGCAGCGTTTTTAAAATCTATTGGAATAGAAGTTCAATATCCAGTTGCAAAAACTGGAGTTGTAGGTATTTTAAAAGGCGGACTGCCAGGGCCCGTTGTGGCCTTGCGTGCCGACATGGATGGCCTTCCGGTA
>JANOLM010000011.1:0-4488 GCA_031419815.1 Bacteroidia bacterium | reverse complement strand
GGGATTTTGCAATTTCCCTACACGTGGAGAGCGCACGCACTGCGGGGCTACTCAGCATAAGATCGGGAAATACTCTTTTTTCTTTTAGCCGCTTTCCCATACGTGGCGCATCTTTTTTTCCACGCTCATTAAGCGGACGATCGATGTCCTTTAGATCAAGGTCATCCCAACTGGATTTAGCGTGACGAACGAGATAAAGTGTTTTCATATAGATTCCATTGTTAAAAATCAAATGATTCTATCGGAAATCAAATTTGCACAACGATAATTTGCACATCATCTTTGCTTTTTATGGAAAAACGACCTCTTCAGAAGCGGATTAAATATACAGCCTTATACTATTTTGTCAGGTTCTTAATTTTTTTTGCCAATATGCTCCCCCGGAGGTGGTGGTTAAATTTTTGCGGATTTCTTGGAAGTGTAGCTTACCACTTCGTTTCTGAAGCTAGAGAGCAAACGATTGCTCACCTCGGCCTGGCCTACAGCGGGGAGAAAACAATAAAGCAGATTATGGCATTGAGCAAACAAGTTTTTAAGATGCTGGGAAAAAACGGTGGTGAAATTTTGCGTGCTATGAACGTGCATGCTATCGCTGACCTGGATAAAATTTTGATTACTCATGGGATTGAAAATTTTGAAGCAGCTACATCAAAAGGAAAGGGAGTCATTTTTCTTACGTGTCATTTAGGTGCTTTTGATTTACAAATAACTAACATGTCGCTGCGCGGGCTCAAGCCAAACATCATTGGCACTGCATTGAAAGATGAACGGTTGAATGAGATGCTTGTGCAGTATCGCAATGCCCATGGCGCTATCGCCATTGAGCGCGGGAAAGAGACATTGCGCCTGATCAAAGCTTTAAAGACAGGAGGATCCATTGCCATCTTGATCGATCAGGATACAAATGTGAAAAGCTGTTTTGTTGACTTTTTTGGAATGAAGGCGGCAACCCCGGTGGGCGCTGCCATTCTCGCATTAAAGACAGGGGCAGCGGTTGTGCCAACTTACATTTATCTGGCCGATGATGATGGTATGCAACACATGCACGTACTTCCTGAAATTCAATTGGTGAATACAGGAGAGGAAGAAAAAGATGTGGTGACGAACACCCAGAACTATACCCGGTTCATTGAAGAACAGATAAGAAAACATCCAACACAGTGGGTGTGGATGCATGAACGATGGAAGTCCAGGCCAAATAATAATTGATTTGCGAAATTGATTATCTAAGTTTTTGAACTTTGAATCTTGTATTCACGATTGGCCAATGTGTAACAAAAATTTCTTTCCTTTGTAGTACCTAAATAAAAAAACATGCCTCTTCTTCAAGAAATGGAACAGCAAGGACTTGTGCTGTTCAAGTATCGTGGAATACTTCCTGTGATTATCATCTTAATAGGTCTTGGAGTTTATCTTCACACTAAAATTTCTGGAAATGAAGTGACCTTCATAAGTGAACAATACTATGAGTTTATTTGCCTGGGAGTTGCGTTATTGGGTGGTTTTATTCGCGCTTATGCTGTGGGATATACCCCATACAATACGTCCGGTCGGAATATTGATGCACAAATTGCTGATACCGTAAATACGAATGGGATATACTCCATTGTCCGGCATCCACTTTATGTTGGTAACTTTTTCTGCTCATTGGGCATCGCAATGCTTACGCAGAATTTATGGTTCATTCTTTTTTTTATTATGCTGTATTGGGTGTATTATGAACGCATCATGTTTGCGGAAGAACAATTTTTGACTAAAAAATTTGGTGCACGCTATACAGACTGGGCATCAGTAACGCCTGCTTTTATTTTCAATTTTAGTTTGTGGAGAAAGCCTCAATGGCCTTTTAAATTCGTAAAGGTAATTCGTGCAGAAAAAAATATTTTCTTCTACATCTTTTTAATCTTTTTTGTTTTCTCTATCACAGGCGAATATGTTGTGAAGGGTAAAGTTGAATTTGAAAGGCCTTATTGGGCGATTGCCTGTGCGTTCTGGGTAGTGATTTACGTTGTCCTGAAAATCCTGAAGGATTACACAAAAGTATTGATTGATAAGGTGGTCAATAAGGTGTAGAATCTTATGAGTAGGACAATGGTGATTTCATGATTTGAAAATTTGATAATGAGCAGATTTGAAGATGAGACACATTTCACCATCCCATTTTCAAATTGCCAAATTTTCAAATTACTTAACGAGTTTCTTATACTTAATCCTATGGGGCTGGTCATCGCCAAGTCGCTTGCGCTTGTTCTCTTCGTAGTCGCTAAAACTTCCTTCATACCAAGTTACTTGTGAATCGCCTTCGAATGCTAGAATGTGTGTACACACCCTGTCAAGAAACCAACGGTCGTGGGAGATGATGACGGCACAACCGCCAAAGTTTTCAAGTGCTTCTTCCAATGAACGCAGCGTGTTTATATCAAGATCGTTGGTAGGCTCATCTAGCAACAGTAAATTTCCACCTTGCTTTAACGCAATAGCTAAGTGAGCGCGATTGCGCATGCCGCCTGACAACTCTTTTACTTTTTTCTGCTGGTCTGTTCCGCTGAAATTGAACTTGCTCACATAAGCACGTGAATTCATTTCTTTACCACCAATCAGGATTAAATCGTTGCCACCGGTGATGGCTTGAAAAACAGTGTCTTCAGGCTTAAGGTCATCATGCTCTTGGTCTACGTAGGCAATTTGGACAGTCTCGCCAACTGCAAATGTACCGGCATCTGGTTTTTCTTTGCCCGTAATCATTTTGAAAAGCGTGGTCTTTCCGGCACCGTTGGGTCCAATTATACCCACAATGCCAGCAGGTGGAAGAGAGAACGTTAAATTTTCATACAACAACTTATCCCCATATGCTTTTGAAACGCCATTGGCCTCTATCACTTTATTTCCCAGACGTGGACCTGGCGGAATATACAATTCCAGTTTCTCTTCTTTTTCACGGCCTTCCGCACCCAATAATTTTTCATATGCACCTAAACGCGCTTTTCCTTTTGCCTGGCGACCTTTAGGGTTCATGCGCACCCAATCCAATTCGCGCTCTAAAGCTTTTTGCCTTTTCGACTCAGTCTTTTCTTCTTGCGCTAATCGTTTTTGTTTTTGATCAAGCCAGCTTGAGTAATTTCCTTTCCAGGGAATCCCTTCTCCACGGTCGAGTTCAAGAATCCAACCAGCCACGTTATCTAAGAAATACCGGTCGTGCGTTACCGCGATAACAGTTCCTTTATATTGTCTAAGATGTTGCTCCAACCAATAGACAGATTCAGCATCGAGGTGGTTAGTAGGTTCATCTAATAACAAAACGTCCGGCTCTTGAAGTAAAAGTCGGCAAAGAGCTACTCGCCTTTTCTCTCCACCTGATAAAAATTCAATTTTAGCATCTGATGGAGGACATCTCAGAGCATCCATGGCTCGATCCAGTTTATTGTCAAGTTCCCATGCGTCAATGGCATCCAGCTTTTCCTGAATTTCACCTTGCTTGGCAATGAGCTTGTCCATGGCATCTGGATTTTCCATTATGGCAGGATCGCCAAATTTTTCGTTGATAGCTTCAAATTCCTTCAGCAAGGCAACGGTTTCCTTCACTCCTTCCTCCACAATTTCGCGCACTGTTTTATTTTTATCAAGTTGGGGCTCTTGCTCTAAAAGCCCAACAGTAAAAGACAAGTCCGAAACCACATCGCCTTGAAATTCTTTATCAGTCCCTGCTATAATTCTCAGAAGTGATGATTTACCGGAGCCATTTAAGCCCAGAACTCCGATTTTCGCACCATAAAAAAAGGAGAGGTATATATTTTTAAGAACCTGCTTTTGGGGTGGGTAAATCTTGTTTACACCCGTCATTGAGAAAATTATTTTTTCGTCAGCCATGGAAGATTAATATGAGTTTCAGAGGGGCAAATATGGCTTTTTTAAGTCAATAGTCCATAGTTAATAACTCATGACTGTGCCGCCTATTTGGGTTACTTTTTTAAATATTTAACTATGGACAGACACCTATTGACTATGATATAAATAATTCTATTTTTGCGGGAAATTTAATAAGGGGATTAAAATATGTATTGGACACTAGAATTGGCCTCCTACCTTGAAGATGCACCCTGGCCTGCAACAAAAGATGAATTGATCGACTTTTCAATCCGTTCCGGAGCACCCCTGGAAGTGGTGGAAAATTTGCAGGAACTAGAAGATGATGGGCAACCCTACGAAAGCATTGAAGAAATTTGGCCGGATTATCCAACGAAAGAAGACTTCTTCTTCAACGAGGACGAATATTGATTTGATCCTGATAGCTATCGGGATATTTACATAGAAAAGAATTTGAAAATTGCCCTGCACTAGTGGGGCAATTTTTTTTACGACCTTTTGCTAGCCTTTGAATTAAGTAAGGCTTCTGCAACTATCAAATCTTCGGAGGTTGTGATTTTGATGTTTTCATAGCTGCCTTCGAACAATGAAATAACGTGACCCGCACGTTCCGCTACACTGGCA
>JANOLM010000010.1:0-9648 GCA_031419815.1 Bacteroidia bacterium | reverse complement strand
GCAAGGATATTATTTTATACGTCATATCGAAAATTTCAGCCAGTGGAGCCACTGGCTTTTTTGTTGAGTATGGGGGAGATGCCATTAGAAGTCTTTCAATGGAAGCTCGCATGACCATCTGCAATATGACCATTGAAATGGGAGCACGTGGCGGATTGATTGCACCTGATGAAACCACATTCAACTATATCAAGGGAAGAAAGTTTGCTCCTCAAGGAGAGAAATTTGAAAAGGCTGTTACGGAATGGAAAAAACTTGTTACGGATGAAGGGGCAACTTACGATTCTGTCTTAAAGTTTGACGCTGCAGACATCGCTCCTATGATTACCTACGGAACGAATCCGGGTATGGGCATGAAAGTAACGGATCGCATTCCTACCGTAAACGAATTAAAAGAGATCAGCGAACAAGCATCGTTTACTAAGTCATTAGAATATATGGGGCTTGAACCAGGTGCTTCACTACTTGGAAAAGCGATTGACTACGTGTTCATCGGAAGTTGTACCAATGCCCGCATAGAAGACTTGCGTTTGGTGGCTTCCATGGTAAAAGGAAAAACGAAAGCTTCAAATGTAGAAGTGTGGGTAGTACCAGGATCTAAGCAAGTGGAGGAACAAGCACGTAAAGAAGGCCTCGACAAAATTTTTGAACAAGCAGGTTTTGAATTAAGAAGTCCTGGATGTTCAGCTTGCCTGGGCATGAACGAAGACAAAGTGCCTGCCGGAAAATATTGTATCAGTACATCTAACCGAAATTTTGAAGGAAGACAAGGACCGAAGTCACGCACCTTTTTGGCCAGTCCATTAAGTGCTGCTGCTGCAGCGATCACGGGTAAGGTAACGGACGTAAGGGATTTTTGAAAAACGTTAATAGTTATCAGTTAATAGTGGACGAGTACTATTAGCTGATAACGGTTAACCCTTAACTAATAACATGAGTAAAGATAAATTCACAACATTAAAATCAACTGCGGTGCCGCTGCCAGTAGAGAATATTGATACCGATCAGATTATTCCTGCGAGATTTTTAAAAGCAACCACGCGCGAAGGCTTTGGCGATAATCTCTTCCGCGATTGGCGGTATGACAGCAACAATAACCCTGTCAAAGAATTTGTACTCAACAATCCAAAATACAGAGGAAAAATATTAGTAGCTGGAAAAAATTTTGGTTGCGGAAGTAGCCGTGAACACGCAGCGTGGGCAATCTATGATTACGGGTTTCGTGTTGTTGTATCCAGTTTCTATGCGGATATCTTCAAAGGCAATGCATTGAATAACGGGCTGCTACCCATTGTGGTTTCTGATAAATTTCTGAAGCAATTATTAACTGCCATCGAAGAGAAACCATCCTGCGAGATTGTAGTAGATCTTGAAAACCAAATTCTTCAAATCGGATCGGTAAAAGAAAAATTTGAAATCAATTCATATAAAAAGACGTGTTTGATTAATGGGTACGATGACATTGACTACCTGTTGAGTTTGAATGATGAGATAAGAGAGTTTGATAAATCGTTATCAACTATTAGTTAATCGTATTAGTTTTCTACCAATTAACTATTAACGTTTAACAATTAACAGAAAGGAATGAAGAAGAAAATTGTAATCCTTCCGGGAGATGGCATCGGTAAAGAAGTTACGACTGAAGGAAAAAAAGTATTGGAGATCATTGCGAAGCTATTTGGGCACACATTTGAATTTGATGAAGCAATCATTGGGCACGATGCCATTGAAGCTACTGGCAATCCATTGCCCGATGAGACATTGGCTAAACTAAAAAACTGCGATGCAATATTGTTCGGAGCAGTTGGGCATCCCAAATACGATAACGATCCGACTTTGAAGGTAAGACCTGAACAAGGTCTCTTGAAAATGCGCAAAGAACTTGGCTTGTATGCTAATCTAAGACCTATAAAGCTTTTTGATGAACTATTAGAAGCATCGAGCATCAAAGCAGAAATATTGAAAGGTTCAGATATTCTTTTCTTTCGCGAACTCACAGGCGATGTTTATTTTGGAGAGAAAGGCAGAAAAGACAATGGAAACACCGCATACGATATAATGATTTATCAGCGATATGAAGTGGAGCGTATCGCCCATAAAGCATTCCTGGCAGCTCGTACCCGAAAGAAAAAAGTTACATCTGTTGATAAGGCCAATGTGCTTGAAAGTTCAAGGTTGTGGAGAGAAACTGTTCAAGAAGTTGGTAGGCAATATCCTGATGTGCAACTCGAACATCAGTTTGTAGATTCAGCCGCTATGAAGCTGATCCAGAATCCAAGAAGCTTTGATGTAGTAGTTACGGGGAATTTATTTGGTGACATACTTACAGATGAAGCATCACAGATTGCAGGCTCCATGGGAATGTTAGCTTCTGCCTCTGTTGGCGATAAGGTTGGTTTATACGAGCCCATTCACGGCAGTGCGCACGACATCACTGGAAAGGGGATTGCCAATCCATTGGCATCCATTTTATCGGTTGCATTGATGCTCGATATTTCTTTTGGATTAAAAGAGGAATCTGAAACCATTATTAAAGCAGTGGAGCACGCATTGAAAGCGGGATACCGCACTACCGATATAGCTGATTCAAAAACATCAAAAGACAAAATCTTAAACACACAGAAAATGGGAAAAGCAATTGTTGATCAAATTGAAAAAGTAATCAGCACACACCTACTAAATACTAACTCCTAACTCCTATATTCTGACTTCTAACTTCAAATTCCATGAGTAATAAAATTCAAATCTTCGACACAACCCTTCGCGATGGCGAACAAGTACCCGGCTGTCAATTGAGGACAGAAGAGAAGGTAATTATTGCCAGAGAGCTTGAAGCATTAGGCGTTGATGTGATTGAAGCTGGTTTTCCAATTTCCAGTCCGGGTGATTTTCTTTCGGTTGTAGAAATTTCTAAAGCAGTAAAGAACGTTACCGTATGCGGACTCACTCGTTCCAAGAAAGACGACATCGATGTAGCGGCTGAAGCGTTGCATCATGCCAAGCATGGTCGCATTCACACGGGAATTGGCTCTTCAGATGTTCATATCAAACACAAATTCAAGTCAAGTCGTGAACAAGTACTAGAACAAGGTGTGTGGGCAGTAAAGTATGCCAAGGCTAAAGGTTATGAAGTAGAATTTTTTGCGGAAGATGCAGGGCGCGCAGATTTGGCTTTCCTTGCCCAATTAATTGAAGCTGTAATTGCCGCAGGCGCTGATGTGGTAAACATTCCGGATACAACGGGCTACTGCTTGCCTCATTTGTATGGAAAGCGCATTCAATACCTGGTTGAAAACGTAAAGAATATTGAAAAGGCGATTATCTCTGTTCATTGCCACAATGATTTAGGACTTGCAACGGCTAACACGATTTCAGGTTTAATTAATGGAGCTCGCCAGGCGGAAGTAACGATTAATGGAATTGGAGAACGTGCTGGAAATACTTCTTTGGAAGAAGTAGCCATGATTTTGCAGGTGCACAAAGACCTTGATCTGTATTCCAACATCAAGTCAGAAAAAATATTTGAACTCAGTCAATTAGTATCTAATATGATGCGTATGCCTGTACAAGCTAATAAAGCTATTGTAGGTGCAAATGCTTTTTCCCACTCTTCGGGCATCCATCAGGATGGCTTCTTAAAGCATGCTGAGAATTATGAAATCATTAACCCTGCTGATGTTGGAGTTCCCTGCTCGTCCATAGTATTGACGGCACGCAGCGGAAGGGCTGCCTTGAAGCACCGCGTTGAATTACTGGGCTATCATGTAGAAGGCGATGAACTTAACAACCTGTACGAAAATTTTCTATTAGTGGCTGATGCTCAAAAGCGGGTGAATGATGATGATTTGCTTGTTCTGGTTGCGAACATGCCTCTATTGGTTCGATAAATAAGCTTGATTGCTCATCCTCGGGTAGTATAATTTTTGCCACTACCTAAAATAACAAATCCGACAATACGTCTGTTTATTTAATACCAACTAAAACGGTCATCATGCAAACTATCCTTGGCGCCAACGGAGTAATCGCAAACAATCTTGTAAAAGCACTACCGACTTACACTGATCAAATCAGATTGGTAAGTCGCAACCCTAAAAAGATTAATCCAAATGATCAGGTATATTCTGCTGATCTACTGAACGCTGAACAAACAAACAAAGCGGTAGCCGGATCAACGATAGCGTATCTCACAGTTGGGTTGCCTTACGGCACAAAAGTATGGAGCGAGCAATGGCCGGTGGTGATGAATAATGTTATCGAGGCATGTAAAAAGCACAACACAAAATTAGTTTTCTTCAGTAATGTCTATCCATATGGTAAAGTTTCCAGTTGGATGACTGAAGAAACACCTTTTAATCCGTGCAGTAAAAAAGGAGAGGTACGCGCTAAGATTGAAGAAACACTGTTGAGTGAAATGAAGAAAGGAAACCTTCAAGCGATGATAGTTCGCGGTGCCGATTTCTATGGCCCAAATACTCCCTTGAGTTTTACTGACGCCCTGCTTTTTAAAAATTTCGCAGCTGGAAAAAAAGCACAATGGATGTTGAACGATCATACGCGGCATTCTTTTACCTATACACCCGATGCCGGCAAGGCAACTGCAATCCTTGGCAATACAGAAACCGCTTACAACCAGGTGTGGCACGCACCTTCGGACAAAAATGTATTGACTGGAAAACAATTCATTGAACTTGTTGCCAAAGAATTTGGAGTAAAACCTAACTACATGGTGTTGCAAAAATGGATGGTTCGTATGGCCGGTCTATTTGACACCAACATTAAAGAGGCAGTTGAAATGCTCTATCAAAGTGAAGTAGACTATCTTTTTGATAGCAGCAAATTTGAGAAGGCATTTAATTTTAAACCTACATCCTATTCGCAAGGAGTAGCGGAGACTGTCAAAGCTGCCAAGGTAAAATAGTCGCGGTAGCCCGTCCAGACGGATCACAAACTATAATTTATTTCCTTCAGGAAAGGCTTTGTCTGTTCCGTTAAAGCCATCCATCACAATTTTAAGGGTCAGGTATTTTGCATTCTGCTACTAATGTGTATTTTCAACACATTGAAGCCAACAATGTCGCATCCATCAAACTATTTAATCCTTATGAAAAGAATCTACAAAGTGTTAATCTTCCTAGTCCTTCCTCTTTTGCCGTTTCTGGCAATTGGTCAGAAGGCCGCTTCATCTGCATTACCAATTGTAACCGGTGCCGATGTAGCCATTGCCCAAACTGAAAGCGGTAAAGTAAGAGGCTACATTCACAATGGTACCTACACCTATAAAGGCATTCCATATGCTCAGGCAAAACGTTTCTCGGCACCAATAAAAACCACACCATGGGAAGGCGTAAGAAGTTCAACTTCCTATGGTCCTGTTTGTCCGCTGATGACACCCACTACTCAAGTTGGCGATGAAAGTGAATTCCTATTTCATCACGATTGGGGATATCCGAATGAAGATTGTTTGCGCGTGAATGTTTGGACGCAAGGAATTAATGATGGAAAGAAACGGCCTGTGATGGTTTGGCTACATGGTGGAGGTTACTCAGCCGGTTCATCACAAGAATTGCCTTCTACTGACGGTGAGAACATCAGCAAAAAAGGAGATATTGTTTTAGTTTCTGTCAATCATCGTTTGAACATTCTGGGTTTCCTTGACCTGTCAGAGTTTGGAGAAAAATATAAAGCGTCACCTAACGTTGGAATGTTAGATTTAGTAGCCGCATTGGAATGGGTGAAAAATAATATTTCAAACTTTGGCGGTGACCCCAACAACGTTACCATTTTCGGCCAATCAGGTGGTGGCGGCAAAGTAACCACGCTTATGAATTCCCCTTCTGCCAAAGAACTGTTTCATAAAGCCATTGTAGAAAGTGGAATCTGGGCTGACTTTCAGGATCAAGCGATCACGAAAAGAATTGGTTCTGCTGTGATGAATGAGTTGGGATTGATTCCATCGAAAGTTGATTCTATTCAAAAAGTACCTTATGAAAAATTAGCTGCTGCTGGACAAAGAGCCTTGCAAAAAGTTCGCGAACAGTTAGCAGCCGAAGGCAAGCCTATGACTGGATTTCGTTTTGGATGGAGTCCGATATTGGATGGCTCGTTTTTACCGTATC
Source organism: Bacteroidia bacterium (assembly GCA_031419815.1). Lineage (GTDB taxonomy): Bacteria > Bacteroidota > Bacteroidia > Cytophagales > Cyclobacteriaceae > ELB16-189. Next base: position 3,532 of record JANOLM010000010.1, on the reverse strand, counting down.
AGCCGACTGACCCAAAAGCATTAGGCCTTTCGGACAACATCCCGCTGCTAATCGGATCGACTAAAAATGAATTTATGCCATCGTTGCGAAATCCAGCTATGCGAAATGCCTCTTTGGAGGAAGTAAAATCCTACTTGCAAAAACAACATGGAGACAAAACAGATGCCTACATTACTGCTGTGAAAAAAGCATATCCGAATGATACAAAGCCAACTGATTTGATTGACATTGATGCTAGGTTCCGCCCAGGAATGGTAACGCAGGCAAATTTAAAATCAGCCAATGCAACCGCACCTGTTTACATGTACTTGTTCACCTGGCAGTCACCTGTTTTTGATGGCGCCTACAAAGCGATGCATTGCATGGAACTTCCTTTTGTTTTTAATACTATAAATCGGTGTGAAGAAATGACCGGAGGAGGAAAGGAGGCCTACGTCCTGGCTGACAAAATGAGTCAGTCATGGATCAACTTTGCGAAAACCGGCAACCCTGGTCACAAAGGATTACCCGTATGGCAAAAGTATTCTGCTGCCAATGGAGCAACCATGTTCTTTGACAATCAGTGCGTAGAGAAATACAGTCATGACCGAGATGTATTGCAGATAACTTCAAAAGGACCTAGTCTATTCTAATTTAAAATTACTTATAGAGTACAAGTTAAATAAGAAAGCGAGCGCGATTTTCAGCGCTCGCTTCACTCCCTCCAATCAACTTCACAATCTCATTACCCTTTCTTGTTCATCAGTGAGAATTTCTTTCATTTCATTTCGCCACTCTTGATAAGCTGGGTTTGATTCTCCATGATGCCCATGCTTATGATTCTTACAGAATTCCTTACCTTCAAAGTCGACCACTTTTTCAAGATTGAGTACTAACACTCTTTCTTTCTGCTCAAAAGTCAGATCAAGCTTGCCTGCCATGCGCTCTGTAATTTTAGTAGCCCTCTCCTGAGCTGTCAGATGAGACCAATTGTACCAGTTAACCCCTTTGCCTACCAAAACGATAGCAAACACACCTAGTATGATCGCTGCGAACCTGAAAACAATTTTCTTTTTCATAATCTATGCGTTTATTTCTATAGTCATTTTCCCTAAGAAAATATTTTAACCTTTTCGAAATTAATTGTCCAACCTAGATTAACTATGATAAAACCTTGAGTGGCAAATAAACGTAGGTGATTAAAATCATGAAGGTAAACTTAAAGGAGTAAATGAATGAATACGTCATATAATTTGAGACCTTATTCTGATGAGCTGTTGATTATTACAAACTCTTCCACAAATACAAGGTAGCATATGCTTCCCAACCTCTATACTTTTTATAGAGTTTCTTTACACGATCAAGGCTGGGCTTAGACTTTAGATTTAACAAATTCTTAATTGCATTGTGAACGCCAGCATCCTCCAACGGAAAAGCATCTGGATGACGGAATGTTTTCATCAATGCATAGTTGGCTGTCCAATTACCAATACCTTTAATTTTGATTAACTCTTCCTTAGCTTCCCCTAGTGGCAGGCCTGCTAATTTTTCTTTCGATAGTTTACCTTCCGAAAAAGCCTGCGCAATCCCAATCGTGTATGCAGCTTTCTGTCTTGAAAACTGTAGGGGCAAAAGCTGGCTTGGAGAAAGTTGTGCCACAATTTCCGGTGAGGGAAAAAGAAAGTATTTTTTATCGTGTACTTGAATTGATCCACCAAACTGTTCCACAAAACGTTGCTTCAGCGTGTAAGCAAACTGTAAATTAATTTGCTGCCCCAACACTGCCCAAATGATGGACTCAAATAAATCCGGTTGGCCGATAATGCGGTAGCCAAAGTATTTTCTTACAAGCTCCCTCAATAAATCGTCCCTTCTCGCCAACGAATAAAAAGGCTTAAGGTCTGTCTCAAGATCAAACCACTCGCTCACGTAGGCTGAAACTTTTTGTTCAATCGCAACGGATGAATTTTTTGTTAGAAACTCAATAGTTAATTCATTCCGCTGATGCCCGATTCTAAATACAACAATTTCATCCTCTACGTAAAGTGCCTTAACCACCGAGTCCTCTTCTATTCTGTGAAGCAATTCATGAGGTGACCGTTTTAAAAAAGAAAGTGCCAATTCAAAACTAAATTCTGTGGGCAACGGAATACTAATTGGGCTCATCTATAACGGCATTTCGAATTATCTGATGCCACAAAATAGGATTTATAATTCAGTGCTTTAGTATCGGTACATCCCTTCAGATTTAGCAATTCTATTTTTCTAAATTCAATGGGGTGACTTTCTGCCTGTAGTGCAATATACCCTTCGCTTAATAACATGCTCTGTTTTTGGATCCAGCGGAGTGAATCAGAAAAACCACCAATGGCCCAGTTCATACTTTGACCGACAAAGCCACCGCCAACACGTGGTTGCTGATACGTAAGAACAGTATCACCTTCAATAATATGATGAATTAATGAATCGCCTAATACTACTGCTTCTGCGATGATCCAACGATCCGCTTCGTAATTTTTTGAATTAGAGTCAACGCAATGGTTCTGCACCAGGGAGTTGTTCATCATAACTTCAGTGCCGGGTGTACATAAATTTCCGGTATGTCGTTTCTCATTTTCATTGTTTGCAAGAAATTGCATTTCCAGCGAAACTGGAAACGACTGCTCTTTTTCAAGTGAGCTGGCAGCCTGAGAGTGCAGCATAATTCCACTATTGAGCTTGGCATAATCGGGACCACCTACTAACTGTGCACCCACAAACCTATATTCCAATCTCACTCTATAATAAGAGAATGGCTCATGATAGTAAATATGGCCAAACTCTTTATTGAACTTTTGGTATCCATTGTAATCCACCACCAAGGCACTGTCTCTTATCTGAAAGGTGTTGTTAAAATTATCGTTTAGATTGTGGCCAGCGATTTTTATATCCCACCCCGTCAAGTCTTTTTTGTTGAACAATGGAGTCCATTCCTCTGCTTGTGAAGTATTTGTTGGTTGTTTGCAGGAGAGTAACGACACGAGAACGGCCAAATAGAAAATAGCATACTTTTTCATTTTTTTTGTTGAAGGTAAGGAATTAAAGTTTTTCAATCCTACTAAAAATCGCAAGTTTCAGGTTGGCACTTTTAGTTATGAATCTGACTTTTGTAGAAAAAATAATGAAAGATACTCGCGCTATAAATTGGGATGAAATCTATACTTCACTGAATAAGAAAGGTTATGCTATAATTCCTTCTTTACTTTCTCGGCAGGAGTGTGATCATCTAGGCGGGCTATATTCCGACCATAATTTATATCGAAGCGTAATCAACATGCAACGTTACAGATTTGGCAAAGGAGAGTATAAATAAATTTGAAAATTAGTTGATTTGAAGATGCTGATACATCAACAATTAACAAAACAAGATTTATCGCTACATCTAAAAAATGGGACTATTACCCTTGCTGGAAATGGTCGCTTGAAAATATATGGTTTAATCACATGCTCCTCGGGCAAGCGGATGAAAAAAGAAAACCGGGTCTTCTTTAAAAACGAAACGGAAGCCATTCAA
>JANOLM010000009.1:0-2194 GCA_031419815.1 Bacteroidia bacterium | reverse complement strand
AGAAATAACGGGATAGATCAACATCATAAAGGATGGTCTTGAACTCCATTGTTCCAAAATAATTTTGGATTTTTTGTTGGCTGCCTTTATCATGGTTCCCCCTGTGGATGCCAAATGACCTCCTGCTGAAAAACCAATGATACCGATTTTTTCCGGATCAAGTTTCCATTCTTTCGCGCGGGATTTAATTAATCGCATGGCTGTTGTTACATCATTGTATTGAGCAGGATACCGATGGCCTTGTTGCGCTCCATTGTTGAGCCGGTAGTGCAGTACAAATGCATCAAATCCATATTGATTGTAAAACTTAGCGATGTCCGCACCTTCGTGTTGATCCGCTAAATGACCATAGCCGCCTCCCGGACAAACCAGAATGGCAGAGCCATTTGCAGAATCGGCATTGGCTTTAAAGTATTCTATGAAAGGAGGCTCTTTATCAAAACCATCGTGTGTTACTTTTTCAGTAGCGGGATAGATGAAAATCTTTTCCTGGGCGTAGGACATGGTTGTCGTTAGTATAAAAATTAGAAAGCAAAAATAGCTTCGAGCTACAAGCTTCGAGCTGCTAGTTCTACCAATGTCAAGATTGCATTTGTGATTGTTGGACAATAATTTTCCGCTGCACGGAGCAGGCTGGAAGCCAGCTAGCGGCTCAGAGCTATTTATTTTGTGTCTCCTCATAACCTGATATTATTTTCCCCTTCCCTTAATTCCATTGTTTTCAAATTCCACACCAATTTACCAGTAATTCCTTTTGGCAAGATAACTTTTCCAGAAAGGCTCTCCCCTTTCTTTTCGAAAATCACTTCCAAATTACCTGCCCAATGTGGAATAGAGCCCTGGACTTTACTCAAACTTTGCAACTGCGGCCTGATCAATACCTTCTCAAAACCAGGAGCATCCGATTCAATTCCACAAAATGTAGCAAGCATTTCAAAATCGGGGCTCGCACTCCATGCGTGGCATTCGCTACGATCAACTCCCTCCGGAAAAGTAGTAAGCCCAAGCTTCAATAAATCTTTCCACTTATCTAATAAATCATAGTATTGATCACCAGCACCAGCTTTGCTCATGGCGCGACCCAAATAAAAATCAAAGTACAAAGTTGTTTTTGTAATCGACTGATCATCCGAAATTGTTCGCAACAACGCTGCCTGGTTTTTCGGTAGAACCATGTCACACAGAATGGCCATAATATTATTGTGCATACTGAAATGCTTTTTATCTGGACTATCGGCATACAAGCCTCTTCCACTATCCCAACAGTTTTTCTGCACGGCTGCTTTTAACTCGCGACTTAGCTTTGCGTACTTTTCCGATTCACCATTCTCTTTATAATAAGCAACTAACTCTGCCGACATATCTAAAACATAGGCGAAAAAGAGCGTATTGTTCGTCAATGTTTTATTCTGACTCTCTGCTGCGATTTTCTTAGCACTAAAACTATGATCAAAGAAATCCCAATACGGTTGCAATCGCATCATTTTGTCCTCCGTTAAATATTGTTCAAAGTGTTCAATAACTCTGCGAATGCCCGGAAGAAAAGATTTTACAAACTGAGGATCATTGCGGTATTTGAAATAATCATGCACCATCGTAATCCACACTAATGAATAATTTGGAATAAATTGAGGTAACTCTGAAGGATAACGGCTGTAGGTAAGTCCATCATAGGTCATCGACCATTCAAATTGTTCTATGGCATTCCGCGCGAGACGGTCATCACCTGTAACGTAATATGAAACAAAAGCCTGTATACGAGTGTCGCCAATATATTGCAGCCGCTCCCAGTAGGGACAGTCCATGTACGTATCATAAGCACATAACCGTGCCGTGTGAAAACCAATATCAAAAACATTTGAGAGTTGCGGATCACTTGCTGTGAATATTGCTTTCTTCTCGAACGGATAGCCTGTAAACCAACTACCTAATTTAGTGATCGTCAATGGCTGATCTCCCGTGATAATATCAAATTGCACATAACGGAATGTTCGATAAGAAATTGACGTGAATAACCTGTTGCTTCCGCCATCCGTAAGAAAAATATCATACACGCCATGAATAGATTTTCCCGCGATGGAGTCGCGATGGCCTTTATTCTTGATGTCATCAAAAAGCGCTTCGGCATAGATGGCTTTGATTTCAGCACCCTTTCCTCCTGTTGTCACAAATTCAGGAAAAGCTGAGGTAAGTT
>JANOLM010000008.1:0-2140 GCA_031419815.1 Bacteroidia bacterium | reverse complement strand
AACGGGTTCGGTTCTACCAAACGAATCGCTTGAGTTAAAAAGTGAAATCTCTGGTAAGATTACATCCATCAAGTTTAAAGAAGGAAATAATGTAAAAAAAGGAGATCTGCTTCTTCAAATCAATGATGATGAGATAGCCGCTCAATTAGAAAAACAACGTTACAATCGGAAGCTTAACGAAGATAATGAATTCAGGCAGCGCAAGTTGCTCGAAAAAGATGCTATTAGCCAGGAGGAATATGACAATGCACTCAACCGATTAAATACAACTGCAGCTGACATTAGATTGCTCGAGGCTCAGTTATCAAAGACACGTATCAAAGCACCTTTTGATGGCGTTATTGGCTTGCGCTATGTAAGCGAAGGCGCCTACTTGTCACCGAGCGCAATAATCGCCACACTTTACAATATTTCCCCGGCTAAAATAGAGTTTGCAATTCCTGGACGTTACAGCACGCAAGTAGCACAGGGCAAGAAAATATTTTTTACAATAGAAAATGATCTTACTGTATATGAAGGTGAGGTGTATGCTATCGAGCCTAGAATTGATCCGGCTACACGCACCTTGAAAATAAGAGCACTTGCTGATAATGAAAAGGGAATTTTACTGCCAGGTCAGTTTGTAAAAGTGGAATTGGTTCTTCAGTCAATGGAAAATGCAATACTGGTGCCAACGGAAGCCGTAATACCTGAGCAAAACGGTAAAATGGTTTTTGTTATGGAGGGCGGAAAAGCCAAGGGTGTAAAAATAGAAACAGGCATTAGAACTAATGACGCCCTGGAAGTTTTATCTGGATTGAAAGTGGGTGACACACTCCTTACAACAGGTATTCTTCAGCTTCGTCCGGGAATTGAAGTTCAAATTGTAAAAAAGAAATAATATGGCAAGCCTTTCAACCATCAGTATTAAGAGGCCAGTTCTGGCGATTGTCATGTCGCTGGCCATCATCTTGTTTGGAGGTATTGGATTTTCCTTTTTAGGCGTGCGTGAATTTCCAAGTGTTGATCCACCTGTAGTGAATGTGTCTACTTTCTATGTGGGCGCAAACTCAGATGTGATCGAATCGCAAATCACGGAGCCATTGGAGGAAGCTGTTAACGGGGTTCAGGGAATTCGCACCATTACTTCGGTGAGCCGTGAAGGGAGAAGCAATATTACAGTTGAGTTTGAATTAGGTGTTGATATTGAGGCTGCCGCCAACGATGTACGCGATAAAGTATCAGGCGCATTGAATCGACTTCCTCAAGACGTAGATCCTCCACGGGTAGAAAAAGCAGACGCAGATTCAAGTCCTATAATTTTTATTGCCATTACCAGCGATAAGCGCGACTTGTTAGAGATTTCACGAATTGCTGAATTAAGTTTTAAAGAACGAATACAAACCATTCCAGGAATAAGCTCTGTTAATATTTGGGGACAACGGAGATATTCTATGAGAATGTGGATGGATCCCATTAAACTGGCATCCTTAAAACTTGCTCCTTCGGATGTACTACAGGCACTTAATCGCGAAAACGTAGAATTACCTACTGGCCGTGTAGAAGGCCAAAACACAGAGCTTACGGTGCGCACTATGGGCAGGCTTATCACAGAAGACGATTTCAATAATTTGATCATCAAAGAAGATGGAGACAATGTGGTTCGCTTCAACGATGTTGGTTATGCCAAACTGGGTGCAGAAAATGACCGGACAATTTTTCGTACAAATGGACAGCCTGGATGTGGAGTTGCAATAGTGGCCCAGCCAGGAGCCAATAACATAGATATTGCAGATCGTCTATACAAGAAGTTAGATCAGATCAAGAGAGACTTGCCAGAGGATATAACATTTACAATTGGTTTTGATTCCACACAATACATTCGCTCTTCCATTGCCGAAGTGGAAGAGACTATCATCATTGCTTTTTGCTTAGTACTTGCTGTTATCTTTTTATTCTTACGCGATTGGCGCACCACTTTGATTCCGGTTGCGACCATTCCAATTTCTCTAATTGGTTCTTTCTTTGTCATGTATCTACTAGGCTTCACCATTAATGTGCTCACACTTCTGGCCATTGTTTTGGCAATTGGTCTGGTGGTGGATGATGCTATTGTGGTTCTTGAAAATATTTACGTAAAAATTGAAGAAGGTGAAGAACC
>JANOLM010000007.1:0-2002 GCA_031419815.1 Bacteroidia bacterium | reverse complement strand
CTGGGGATCACAAAGAACTGAGAAAGACGGCCAATCACTTTTATATCCTTACGATTAATTCCAATCTCTTCCTCCCCTTCCCTCAAGGCTGTCTCAATGTCATCCTCACCCGCTTCAGCTTTTCCACCAGGGAAACTAATCTGCCCTCCATGTGTGCCGGTATAATCTGGCCGTATGGTTAACGGAAATCTAATCTGATCGCCATCCTGATAAAGCAAGATTAAAACACTTCCCGGTCGGGGTGGTAAGTTATGTTCAAACTTTGGCTTGATTGATCCGACAGGTAATGCTCTCAAAGGCTCATGCGCAAGAGACCCTGGCAAGGGCTGCTTGAGTTGTTCCGCTAATACTCTGTAATCCAATTTCATTTCAAAGTTTCGAGTCTTGAGCTAGAAGTTTTCTAGTTAAGGTTTAAGTTTCGAGTTACTGAACTCCGAAACTATAAACCCAAAACTTGAAACTATTTACATCTCTTAATCAAATCTGCCGTCAACATTTTATCACCAAGTTCTTCCGATATATCAAAGTGCTCACAAGCAGGTCCTTGCTTTCCATTTTTTAAGTAGGCCATACCCAAATAAAAATGAATTTTGTCGATGAAACGATCCATACCCACTGCCTGTTTGAGTAATCGCTCAGCCGATTCAAAATCATTCTTTAGCAAATAGTAGATTCCCTTGTTGCGATAGGCCCAGCCATTGTATGGATCAAGTCCAATACCCTTATTGATGTCTGCTTCAGCTTTTTCCAGTTCACCTAAACTCAAATAGATAAAACCCCTGTTGTTTACAAAATAAGGAGCATCAGGTGCTAACGAAATTGCCTTGTTAATCAATACCATTGCCTTAGCATAATTTTTTAGCTCCACTTCCACCAGCGATTCTGTGTTATAAATAATGGCTTCACTAGCATCCAGTTCTTTAGCCTTGAATAAATCTGCTTTCGCAGCTTCAAAATCTTTAAGATAAAATTTTACGGTGGCCCGGTTAACGAAATACTCTACTTTATTTGAATCCAACTGTACGGATTTATCAAATGCTTCCAGCGCAGCAGGAAAATCTCTCAACTTAGTGAAAACAAGACCTCGGGTGAAGTATGCTATTGCCGTATCAGGCTTTGCCCCAATCACACGGTCTATGTCTTTTATTGCCCTGAAGTACTCTTTCAATTCATAATAGGTATTGGCTCTGTTGAAGTAGGCATTCAGATAACCGGGCTTACAAGAAATAGCTTTTTCATAATTTTCAAGAGCAACATCAAATCTTTTTTGCCGAAAGTAAATCGTGCCAATATTGTTTAGTGCATCAACAAAGCATGGGTCAATCTTTAGAGCTTCTTCATAATAGGTAATTGCCTGTATCTCATTGTTATCTTCAGCCATCAAATTTCCCTTCAATAAAAATCTCTGGAGTTTCGTTTCTTTGGATTCAACACAAGAAATTAAAAATACAACCGTCAAAATGGCAATCAGAGCTTTCTTCATATTTTGAACTACTTTAAAACCTATGTACCTAACCTCGAAATCACCACTCTTGTTCCCGGTGTTTCTAGGTTCATATTGGGCGCAATCTACAAAGTCCATCCCACTGAAACCTGAAGCACAATGACCAAGGCCATTTATATCTATAATGTTCCATCGCTCAATAGTTTCTTTAACCCTGGAACTCAGAAATAATCAACACCTAACCAAACACTCATTAGTACTGAATTTCGTCAACGATTTTAATCACATAAATTTTGAATACTAGAAATGAATCCCTTTCTTTGAGGCCTCATTACAAAATGAAAGGAACTCAAAACATCCACCGCCATCATCATCATGCACACCGCATGACTGTTAGGGCTATGTTTTGATTAATTTTATAAAGAAATTATGAAAGGCTTGCCAAACTTGGTAAGCCTTTTTTATTACCTGCCTACGCTATCAACTACGCTAAAGCTTAGTTGATTAAAAAAGCTTCGGCAGACAAGTACCTCACCTCTGCCTACGCAAAAGCTTCGG
>JANOLM010000006.1:0-2157 GCA_031419815.1 Bacteroidia bacterium | reverse complement strand
TTCGATGAAAAAAATACTCTTCCTTTTATTATTGTCTTCACCTGTGATGGCTCAGAAATTTGCGGCCAAGGAAATTTCGCGTTGGCAACAACAGGCCAAACAGGTTACGATCATTCGCGATACCTGGGGCATTCCACATGTATATGGTAAGACCGATGCCGATGCAGTGTTTGGATTGTTGTACGCCCAATGCGAAGATGACTTTGAACGTGTGGAGATGAATTACATCACTGCTGAAGGTAGGTTGGCAGAAGTGGAAGGAGAGACTAAAATTTATAATGATTTACGGATGCGTCTTTTTCAAGATACGTTAAAAGCAATTGCCATCTATAAGAACACTCCGCCCGACATGAAAAAATTGATGATCGCTTTTGCGGATGGCATTAATTATTTTATCTACACCCATCCACAGGTAAAGCCAAAACTTCTTCAACGGTTTCAGCCCTGGATGCCACTCTTATTTAGCGAAGGCAGTATTGGTGGAGATATTGAAACCGTTTCGTTGACAAAACTAAAAGACTTTTACGGTGACGGGCACGACACCTCAAATCTGGACGACAATCAAATGGATGGAGCTGCAGGAATGGAGCCAGAGCCGCGAGGATCAAATGGCTTTGCCATAGCACCATCCAAAAGTGCGACTGGGAATGCTTTGTTGTTAATTAATCCTCACACCTCATTTTACTTTCGCCCGGAAGTACACGCGGTGAGTGATGAAGGTTTGAATGCGTATGGTGCGATAACGTGGGGGCAATTTTTTGTCTATCAGGGATTCAATTCCCATTGCGGCTGGATGCACACTTCTGGTAAGGCAGACGCAATTGATGAGTATAGGGAGACGATCGTAAAAAGAAATGACTCTTTGTTTTACAAATATGGAAATACGCTCAAGTCGCTGCCTCCTGAAAAAATTACATTGGCATTTAAGAATGGAAGCAAAGTCTCCTATAAGAAATTTACTGTTTATCATACACATCACGGACCTGTTATTGCTAAACAGGGTGACCAATGGATTAGTATCCAACTTATGCAAGAGCCACTTCGCGCACTCACTCAGTCGTATAAGCGCACGAAATCAACTGGCTTTGAGGATTTTAAAAAAGTAATGGACTTGCGAACCAACACCTCCAACAATACGGTGTATGCCGATGATAAAGGAAACATAGCCTATTGGCATGGTAACTTTATACCGAAGAGAAATTCTTCCTTTGATTGGAACTCATCGGTGGATGGAAGCAACCCTGAAACAGATTGGAAAGGGCTTCACCCGGTAGATGAAATTATCCACCTTTATAATCCTGCTAGCGGTTGGATCCAGAATTGTAATTCAACACCCTTCACTGCATCAGGAAACAGCAGCCCGGATAAAAGTAAGTACCCAACGTACATGGCACCTGATGCGGAAAACCCACGAGGTGTAAATGCAGATCGTGTACTAAAAAGAGAATCTTCCTTCACGTTGGACAAACTAATTTCAGCCGCATATGATCCTTATTTGTCGGGCTTTGAAAATCTTGTTCCATCGTTAATCAATGCTTATGAATTTGTAGCAAAATCAGATGAGGGGTTGCAAAAAAAGTTAGCTGAACCAATCAACTTACTTCGTCAGTGGGACAAAGGATACTCGGAGACTTCTGTGCCTACCACGCTGGCCATTATGTGGGGAATGGAATTGCGGCAACAGATCGCTGACCAAATTAAAGATGGAAGCGGCCAGATGGATATTATTGAATTGATGTTGAAAGCTTCTGCGGCTGATCAAGTGAAGGTATTCGTTACGGTAGTTGACCAGTTGCAACTTGACTTTGGTACCTGGAAAGTAGCCTGGGGAGAAATCAATCGCTTTCAACGCCTAACGGGAAAGATCAATGAGACCTTTGACGATAGTAAACCAAGTATTGCAGTGGCTTCGGCTTCTGCCTTCTGGGGATCCTTAGCTTCCTATGGTGCACGCAAATATCCTGGCACAAAAAAGATGTACGGCAATGTGGGCAATAGTTTTGTGGCAGTGGTAGAGTTTGGGAAAAAGGTAAAAGCAAAATCTCTGCTGGCCGGAGGAGAAAATAGCAATCCCTCTTCATCTCATTTCAATGATCAGTCGGTGATGTATAGTAAGGGTCAGTTTAAAGACGTATGGTTTTATAAAGAAGATATCAC
>JANOLM010000005.1:0-1978 GCA_031419815.1 Bacteroidia bacterium | reverse complement strand
TAAACTTAACAAGCTGTTTTTGGTTTATGAATGTAAAAGTGGTAGCCTCATCCTCCGATGTGCAGGAGTTCACTCTGTTACCTAAACGATTATATCAAAACGTTCCGCATTGGATACGTCCATTGGATAAGGATGTAGAATCAGTTTTTGATCGTGAGAAAAATAAGACTTTCCGCCATGGCGATTGTATCAGATGGATTTTGACGGACGATCAAAACAAAACCATTGGTAGGGTAGCCGCCTTTATCAACGAAAAAAATGCAATTAGGGGAAACGATCAACCTACTGGTGGGATAGGTTTCTTTGAATGTATTGAGAATAAGGAGGCGGCTTTTTTGTTGTTTGATACATGCAAGGGATGGCTTCATTCAAAAGGCATGGAGGCGATGGATGGCCCAATTAATTTTGGTAACCGCGATAGATGGTGGGGCTTGCTTGTAGATGGTTTTGACAGGGAGCCGAACTATCAATGCAACTATAATTTTAAATACTATAAGGATTTTTTTGAATCTTACGGATTCAAAACTTATTTTAAACAGTACACATTTTCACGGATGGTTGCAGAGCCTCTTTCGCCCAAGTTGCATGTGAAAGCAGAAAAAATCAAGAAAGATCCGGATTACGAATTTCGGCATTTGCAGAAATCTGAATTGGATAAACTGCCTGAATACATGATGAACGTGTACAACAAAGCTTGGGCTAACAGGGCAGAGAATCCGGAACTTAATTTGATGCAAGCCCAGCAAATTGTGAAGCAAATGAAGCCCATCATGGACGAGAAGCTTTTGTACTTTGGTTTTTATAAAGGCGAACCGATTTCTTTTTTTCTTTCTCTGCCAGAAATCAACCGGATTTTCAAATATGTAAACGGCAAACTTGACATAATTGGAAAATTAAAATTTGCGTGGCACACCTGGCGAAAAACGAACCGTAAAGCATTCGGAATATTATTTGGTGTAGTGCCCGCCCATCAGGGGAAGGGTTGTGATGGCGCTATGGTGTGGGCAGCCAAACATGTTTTGCAGGATCAGTATCACCGTTATGATGAGTACGAAATGAACTGGATTGGTGATTTTAATCCAAAAATGATTAATGTGGTGGAACAAGTTGGGGCTTTCATTTGTAAAACGCATATTACATACCGTAAATTATTTGATGAAACAAAGCCATTCAAACGGCATCCGATTTTAAACTAACTATGGAACCGAAAGAAGAAACAAAAACATCCTTTCTATTCAAAAACCTGATCAAAGGCCTGATATGGTTTGCGGTGATCATCACCATTTTCATTTTAATGGAAGGTTACATTCAGGAAAATTTTAAATCACACATCGATACGATCCGTGACAATCCTGCCATTCTTTATGGCATCTATACACTATCTGAAATAATTTTTGGTATTCTGCCACCAGAGCTTTTCATGATGATTTGGATACTGGACGACATAGACTTGAAAGGCTTTATTCTTAACCTTGGGATACTCACAGTTATTTCATATGCAGCAGGAATATTGGGATATTTTATTGGAAAGAAATTCTCGAAAACAAAACTATATCAGGAACGGATTCGCGAAAAGTATTTGAAGCAGTATGAAGGGAAGCTCAAAACGTTTGGCGGATATCTCGTTTTTGTAGGAGCTGTAACGCCAGTTCCCTTTTCAGCCACGTGCATGTTGGCAGGATCAGTTAATTTAAACTTTAAAGATTTCCTCTTGATTTGTATCACCCGCATCATACGCTTTGCTGCTTATGGCTGGATGGTATGGAGTTTTCCGCAATGGTTTAATGGGTAAAAAAAATTCAACCGCTCCTCGGTTTGTGGCCCACAGACCGAAACAGGGAATTAATAGAAATACCAATTAAGAATTTTACCTTTTAGATCATAGAAAAGCTTAAGGTGGAATTCAATAGGTATTACTTCTGGTATTACGTCAAAAAGTCTATTCTTATAAATCACTATTTCCACCATTTGAGTTTGC
>JANOLM010000004.1:0-10545 GCA_031419815.1 Bacteroidia bacterium | reverse complement strand
GGCCAGACTTAAGCCAGGTAAAGTTGATGATGATAGGCATTCGCAATCCACGCAGTGATGATGCCAAACCAATCAATGTTTGTCTTTGGGCCAATGAACTTCGTCTAACAGAATTTGACCGCACCGCAGGTTGGGCCGCCAATGTAGTACTCAATGCCAAACTAGCCGACCTGGGCACCGTTACCGGTTCTCTTAAACATATCACCTTTGGTTATGGAGGCGTTCAATCTAAAATTTCAGAAAGGGCGCGAGGAGAAACTACCATATATGATGTTTCATCTAACCTAAACATTGATAAACTTCTGCCAAAGGGATTGGGATTAAAGATACCTATGTTCTTTAGCTATGAAACCACCACCCTCAATCCCAACTTTGACCCGGCCAATCCGGACTTGCGGCTAGCGGCCGCCTTCAAATCCCTTAACAGCGATCAGGAGCGGGAAACATACCGAAGGCTGATTCAGGATAAATCGGTGAGAAGAAGTTTAAATTTTACCAACGTGCGCAAAGTGAAAGTAAAGAAAGACGCGGTCACTCATTTCTTTGATGTCGAAAACTTTGCGTTCACCTATGCCTTCAGCGAAGCCACTCAAACCAATTTTAACCTTGTTGAAAACACGAAGCGAAGTATAAGAGGTGCAGTGGCGTGGCAGTACAGCCCCAAGTTTAAAGGCTTTGAACCCTTTAAAGATGTCAAGTTTTTATCGTCACCATTTTTGCAGCTTATAAAAGATTTCAACTTTAACCCCTTACCTACCAATATTTCAGTCCGGGGTGAATTAGACCGTTCGTTTAGCAAACTGGTGTATCGAAATAATGTGAAAGATCTGGCGGGGGCGCAACCCAACTTTCAAAAGTTTTTTGTCTTCAATCGTTATTACAGCGCCAAGTGGAGTTTATCCAAAGCATTGACACTGGATTATAGCTCAAGAATGAATGCTATTATCGATGAGCCTGATGGAGATTTGGACAATGAAGATTCCATTAAAGTTGTGATTGACAATTTAAAGAAATTTGGAAGAGCCAAAAATTTTGAACAAACCATTACCGCAAACTATACCGTACCGCTGGATAAACTTCCCATTACCAACTGGCTTGGTGCCGACTATCGTTACAATGTTGGCTACTCCTGGAGAGCGGGTCCGCTCGAAACAAACGAAAGTCTTCAACTTGGGAATATCATTCAAAACACACAGGATCAGGGCGTCACAGGAAGGGTAGATTTTGTGAAGCTGTACAACAAAGTCAAATTTTTAAAAGGCATCAACACACCGAAACGCAAGCTGACTCCGCTTGAGAAAGCTAAGCAAGAAAAGGCAAAACCAGACACCGTAAAAACTCCACCAGATCTTTATGCACTAAAAGGCATCATGCGCCTGATAATGTCTGTCCGCAATATCAGCGGAAACTATAATCTTAGCCGAGGCACTATTTTGCCTGGCTTCACACAAAGCCCTTACTTATTTGGAAATGACAAAACATGGAACGCGCCCGGCTGGGATTTTATTTTAGGAATCCAGGATCCTAATATTCGGTTTAAAGCAGCCGAAAATGGATGGATGAGTACCAGCAATAAATTAACCACTCCCTTTAGCCAACTGGAAACAAAAGACATAAGCCTGAAAGCCAATATTGAACCATCCACTGATTTTAAAATACAAGTAGATGTAAAGAAAACTTCTAATAGCACCTATCAGGAAATCTTCAGGTATGACGATGCCAGCAATGGGTATCAATCCCTTAGCCCAAGCCAAACGGGTAGTTATAAAATTTCAATGTCAACGATTAACACATCCTTTAAAAATAATACCAGCACCACCTCTACTGTGTTTGAGAATTTTGAAAATAACATTGCTACTATTCAAAACCGTTTTACAGAAGCATCGGGGCAGGGATATGAATCTCAATCGCAGGATGTTTTGATACCGGCTTTTATTGCAGCGTACTCTGGCACTAATGCAGAACAGGTGAGCCTTTCTCCTTTTCCCAAAATACCAATTCCCACCTGGCGCGTGGACTACTCTGGCTTAAGTAAAATTGGCGCACTTAAAGATATCTTTCAATCCATCACCCTTAATCACGCCTATAGTTCTTCGTATAGTGTTACAAACTTTAGCAACTCCCTTGAGTATAGAGATGTGGGAATAAACGTGCCTGTGGAGGATTATAATAATGGAGTATTTGCTTCAAAGCCTAATTCACAAGGCCAGCTAATACCTGTGTATGTAATCAGTCAGGTGATGATTTCCGAGCAGTTCGCTCCGCTTATAGGCGTAAACATTCGCACAAAAAACAAACTCACGATGCGCCTGGATTATAAAACAAAGAGAGACCTATCGCTAAATATTTCAAATGCTCAAATCACTGAGCTAATCGGAAAAGATTGGTCAGTGGAAGTAGGCTACACAAAAAATAATCTGAAACTTCCCATAAAAGACCAAGGCCGTGTGATCACCTTAAAGAATGATGTGACCTTCCGGTTGAACATGAGTGTGACCAACAACCAAACAATACAACGAAAGATTGATGAGTTAAATACCGTCACCAACGGAAATATCAACTTTCAACTTCGGCCCAACGTTAGCTATGTTGTCAATCAAAAACTCAACATACAATTATATTTCGAGCGCAATGTGAATGAACCATTGGTAACTAATTCTTACAAAAGAACCACAACACGGTTTGGCACAAAAATCCAGTTTAACCTCGCACAATAGTTTCGGGTTTTACGTCTCCATTTTTGGGTGCATTTCAAAAAGACGAGGTATAAATTTCCAAACTAAAATTTCGCCCCGATGGGGCTATGAATTTAATGGTACGAATGTGTTTCTATCAAAATGTCGTTCCACCGGAACTTTAAAGTCGCATCGGGGCGGCATGTTGGTAGAGAAGAAATAATGTGAATCGACATAGCCCCATTGGGGCGAAATTATAATCGCGTCTTTTTGAAATGCACCCCATTTTTTATACAAGCACAGTTTTTCTAAGTTTGATCACGAATGAATTTTTTCGACATCGATAAAATCCTATTTACCGTCTTGGGCTATCCAATGAGTTATCTTGAATTCTTTGGCACAATTGCCGGAGCCATAGCGGTATGGCTTTCCGCGCGAGCCAACATCTGGAGTTGGCCAATAGGGGTTATCAATGTGGTTTTGCTCTTCTTTCTTTTTTTCCAAGTGCAGCTTTACCCCGATATGTTTTTGCAAATATTTTTTTTTGTTACCAACATTATTGGCTGGTGGCGTTGGGCACATCCCCGAAAGGGTGAAGAAAATTATAAAGCTGAATTAAAAGTGAGTTTCACACCTGTGAAACAACTTCTTATTCTGAGTGCATTAGGTTTGGTTGGCACACTTCTGTTTGGGGCGGTGGCTAGCAGACTCCATTACATTGTGCCCTCTGTTTTCAGTAAGCCCAGCGCCTTTCCGTACCTTGATTCTTTCGTAACCGTCATGAGCATTGTTACCACATTTCTGATGATCCAAAAAAAAGTAGAATGCTGGATTTTGTGGATTGTGATTGATGTAGTTGCAACCGGAATGTATTTTGCGAAAGGAATTAAATTCCTGGGTTTGGAATATCTGGTGTTTTGCTTCATCGCAGCCTTTGGCCTTTGGAATTGGATTCGTGAATACAACGCGACTAAATCACAACAGTAACTGATGTTCTTGCGGGGTTTACAAAAGTCCATAGTATTCGATAAGTAAGCATGAGAATAACCATTAAATCTTTCTGGCCGGCAATTGTGTGGTTGATCTTGTCCTCTGTTGCGTTCTGCCTTCCAGGACAAGCGTTACCGCAAGAAGATTGGTTTGGAATAATTCAATTTGACAAGTGGATACATGTTGGCCTTTTTAGCGTGATGGTCTTTTTGTGGTGCCTGCCATTATTCCATCGGCCTGCTCTTCATCTATCCTTAGCTAAATTATCTATCTGGATTTCCATTGCTTTTCTTAGTTATGGTATCCTCATGGAATTCATTCAGCATTTCTTTATTCCTCATCGCTCATTTGATTTGGGAGATATCGCAGCAGATGCCGTGGGTTGTTTGATTGGATTATTTTTTGTCAGAGGACAATGGAAGCAATAAAAAAGATTTGCTTCTACGGCCCTGAAAGTACGGGCAAATCCACCATGGCCCGGCACATGGCAGAAATCTATAAAACCGAATTTGTACCCGAGGTCTCACGTGAAATTGTGACCTCAAACAATTTTACTGTTGAGGACATCATAAAAATTGGCCACACCCAAACGGCACGGATTCATGAAAAAACAAAAACTGCAAACAGGATTCTTTTTTGTGATACAGATTTGATCACCACACAAATTTATTGCCGGCATTATTTGAAAGTGGTACCCCCAATTTTATTTGAACTGGAGAAGCTAATCAAATACGATCTCTATTTTTTATTTGAGCCAGATGTGCCCTGGGTAGCCGATGGTTTGCGAGACCTTGGTGAGAAGAGAAAAGAAATGCTTGAGGTATTCAAAAGGGAATTGGACAAGAGAAATATTCCTTACACACTTGTAAAAGGTAGTTGGGGAGAGAGGGAGGAGATTATAAAAAGGGAAGTGGATCAATTACTTGCAAAGAATTAATCCGGCAATATTTTCACAGTCGCTGAGTAGAGTTCTCCGAAATAAGCAGTAACTAAAATCCTATTAATCCTTTACAACTTATGGTTCATCGTTTTGGATGCACACGCGATACTCTTCACTATCCTAGTATTTCGGAACGAGAAAAACTCACTACTTCTGCAAGTTCCAAACTGTTTCGTAATCGCTGTTCGCCTTTTCTTTTGCAATGATTGCCTGTAAGCCTTTACGGAACATCGTTAATAAATCGGATCCGCGAATAATCTTATCCAACTCCTCAGGAGTTATTTCTCCCAGGGGCTGAACAGTTTTTTCTGTCTGCTTACCAAAACTTCCAGATCCTTCTCCAGTATAGGATATTTGAAACCCAATATCTTCGCACGGAATTCCTTTACCGATTGTGTTACCTGTAAAATATTTTGTGTTGGTTGAAAGTCCATTTATTTTTCCAGCAATCTCAAACGTAAGCTTCGGTACCATTATTCCAAAATCTCCAGCCTTATCTACTTGCAAATCGAGTGTGAATGACATGAGGGCATCCGCGCCAGACTCTTTCATAATTCTTTCATTGGCTCCATTTACACCAAAGCTTTCAGTAAACGGTGCAATCGTTAGCATCCTTGTAGACTTATATGCTTTCGAAAATCCTTCTTTCGAATTGTTATCTACGGTAGAAAATCCTTGTATCGATTTATAGCCTTCTGTTTTCGTAGCGGCATCCACCGGAAGGATAATGGCACCCAACTCGGATTGCACGATAGCTGTTAATTGCGGATATAGTGTTTCTAAAACAGCATTCCACGTCTCATCGGTTTGTTTGGGAAATTCTAACGTAGTGGTTTTGGTAATTTGCGACTGACCCTTGCTGACATCTTTTTCTTGCGTAATAACACTCTCTTGTGAAAGAGTTTTGCCACTAATCCCGAAAGAAATAACACCTATCTTTTTTAGTTGACTGGAAGGGCGACTCATAAAGGCATTGGGTTTAAAGAAATCATATTCCATTTCGCCATCCTTCAGATTTTCTTTTCCTTTTGCTGTCAGTCCGGTATTTAATTCAGGCTCCGAGGTAACGGTTACAAACTTGCCATCGCTATACGTATTGGTGTATGAAACGGACGTAAAACTTCCGGAGACTTCCGTTGCATTTTCAATACGCTCAACACCAACGGACAAAAAACTTTTTTTATAGTTGTATAAGGCATTGCCTGCTGGCACAATATTGATATTGCGAAAAGCAGCAGCAGGAATAGTCAGTTTGGAACCAGATCGGATAAAGCAGACATCGTAAATGCTTTTAATTCCAGCTTGATTAATAGCCAAGCTGACTTTCATAAGTGGGTTTTCCGAAGCTGATATTCCGTCTACTTCCAGCACCACATCTTTGGTGAGATCAAGATCAACATTGTCCTTTTTTTGTCCATTAATCGAGACCAGCTTGAGTGGAGTTTTAAAGGGCGTAATAGTAAAACTTGATTTCTGGCCTGTAGAAGTGGTGACGTCAACTTTTCTGGGAGAATCACTTGTGCCACCAATAATGCTATACATACCCGCAGTTGAATATTCAAGGTTCATTCCGTTGACTTTTACACTGCCATCAATTTTATAAAAGCTAGGGCTGTTCTTTTTCATGAACATAATAAAAACCTGCTGGCCACCGGTTGCCCAATCCTCAAAAAAAGACTGCGAAATGGTGCCAAGTTCAACCGGGTGCAAATTGCTGCCAATCCCAACCGTTGGTACGATATCATCTAATGTGGCCGTTGATACAACATTCGCATTGCCGGCTTTTTTTGCCACTTTCGCAACGAGTTTATTCAAAAGCTTGCCTTGTCCATAACTTAAATTAGCAAGGACTAATAGGGTCGATATTAAGGTTACTCTTTTTAAGTTGCGATTCAGACAAGCATAGTAAGCATTTGTCAACGTAAGGATTGCAGGTTTTTTCATAACAGTGGATTAGGGCGATTAAAGCAGATTATCAATCAAAAGTGAGGTTACCCTAAAAGAGATACCATACTACATTTGTAGTATTTTTATCGGAGACAGTGTTAAAGTAAATAGTGAGCTATCCCGAAAAGATGTCAACAGCATTCAAAAGAGTAATCCCGTTACTGATGCTGGCTGCTGTGGTGGTCTTTGAAACCAATGGCCAACATCCGGACGCTTAGTTCAAGCTGTTCTACATCGTAAATATCGATAAATATGAAGCCAAAAAAACTCACCTCCCCATCATCTTAAATGCACCCCAATAGTAGGGATGTGGGTATTTGATACGCAGTTTTCTCTGGGCCGAGGCAAATGCAGCGGAAGTGTCGTTGGTTTTTAAAAGTTCGGTGTAGAAATTGCGCATTAGTTCCATAGTTGCCTGGTCATCTACTTTCCAAAGGCTCATTAAAATATTTTGAACACCTGCCGCCTCAAACGATCGCTGTAAGCCATACACACCTTCACCATTTTTAATATCGCCCAAACCTGTTTCGCAAGCAGAGAGTACTACTAGTTTTGTCTGGCTCATGCTTAGCAGCGTGGCTTCGTATGCGGTAAGAACACCATCCTCAGTGCCTTTGGTTTTGTCGCTCACACCCGCCAACAGAATGCCAGAGCGAAGCATGGGATTGGAAAATTTATCGGACTGATCCAGGAAAAAACCATGTGTGGCAATGTGCAGAATATCTTTTGAGGGCAGGCTTTTCAAGCTTGCTTCCGTGGCTTTATCATACAGCATCAGCTTCGAGTCGATGTTTTGAGCGGTGAGCAAATCGTGTATCGCCATCACTTCTGTTTCTGTACCAGGCAAATCGTTTATGGGCGAATCCAAATCTACGATGGCTCTGTTGCGTGCTGTGTCTTGTTTTATTTGGGCAATGGGTTTCAAGGCCAATGCCGAGTTGTATTGGGGTCTGCCCATCAAAGCGGCAGTGGCATAAACAAATTTGGCTTTTGATTTCAATAGGTTTTTGGTGTTGGTCACATTTATGATGTCGAAATCATCTTGCACATATCTCCCCTCACTTGGGCTTAGTATGGACAGGTTCACCAAATTAAAAATGCCATCGGGTGAAAAGTAGATGGTCTTTACATTTTTCAGTTCGACTGCAAGCGGCCCGAAATAGTAAGGATAGGAATAGGTATCGGTGGTTTGGTTTTTCTTGCTGTTGGTGTAGAACTTGTGCACACGGCCTTCTAGCATCGTGCCATCGGGCATCATCACTAATTTGGGCAGCTCTGAATTTGAGGTTAGGATGAGCGCCAGATAACCGCCACCCGAGCTCATAACTTTCTTGATTGGCGATGCAACGTTGATGGGGTGATATTTTCCATACGGAATTATTTCTATTGCCGCCTCTTGCGCTGTCAACACATTTGCTATCTGTTTAGCATCGGGTAAGCTGTTGCCCTTTGAAGTTCCACCGGCCTTCGTTGCCAATTTCTTGTCGGCCTCATCAATAGATTTTTCCAATGCGGCTAGTTGGCCGCTGTTCTCTTCTGTTTTTCCAGTAGTTACCAACCGCGCATATTCGTTTTTTAAATCCGACCACTGAGAAAATAATGTTTTTAGTTCAGGGTCGCTGCTGTTGGCAATGGCTGTGAACAAACGGTTGGATTCGTCCAAAATTTTTGCTTTAGAATTTATTTGAAGAAAGTAGGCCTCCTTCAACAATTCGCTTTTTATAGTCACATCTTTCGAAAGAGCTTCTGCGACAAATGCATAGAACAAGACAGAGTTGCCTTTAAGCTTAGCTGCAAAATTTTCCTTTTCGTATTCGCTTAGCCAGCCAAATGTTTCATTGGCAAACTTCAGTTGAATTTCATTCGCCTCCTTAAATGCTACGAACGCATTTTCGTATTGTTGTTGATTCCAAAATAGTTCGCCCCGTGTCATCAGCATAGGTACTTTGTAAATAGTAGGCGCACCAATTTCTTCGTTGTAGCGTGTGGCGGCCTGATCGCTGTAACTTAAAGCCTGAATAAAGTCACCTTTAAACATCCAGCAGCGCGCCATCAAATTGCACGACTCTATGCGGTTGAGATTATTTTTTCCTGCCGTTTGCCGCACCCATTCGTGTGGCTGGTATTTGTAATTCTTCTCGGCAAAATACAAGGCTTGCTCCAGGTCGCCCCGATCTAGTTCCAGTCGCGCCAATGTTTCGTAGGCTTCGGCAAAGCGATCTAAATCTTCGTAAGAGGTGTGGTAGGTATTTTTAATGAAAAGCACATAGTCTTTCAAATAGGTATATGCTTCATCATTTTTGTCCTGAGTCAAAAGATATTTCGCATAGAATAAATAGGGCCTGTATCGTTGCAGGTTTCTTCGCCCCATGGTGCTCTTTCTTTCTGCAATAGATTTTTCAAGCAGGCTTCCTGCGCTGCGGTAGTTGCCTGTTTCCAATTGCATATCGGCCAGCGCATCCATAATATCTAAGCTGGTAGCCCCAAGTTTCTTTCTTGATTTTGAAGACTGATTTTCATCGGATAGTTTTTTTCCATCCAAATATGTCATTTCAGCTTTTGCATAATCGCCTTTATTGCGATAGGCTTTGCCAATGCCCACATAGTAGGGTAAGGCAAGTTTCAATAGTTTGTGGCCGCTCTTCTTTCGTTTGTATTCATCAATCTTACCTTCGGCATAGGCGATGGCCGAGTTGTAATTCTCTTCCCTCATTTTTTTGTTGAATTGCTTTTGCCCAATGGCAGAAATGGATGCGATTATGAAAAACGGTAGAGTTAAAACTCTCATAATTTTTTAGTTGAATATGATACCTGACAAGCGAATGAGTTGATCAAAAACAAAAAAGTTCCTAAATCTTTCTCGACTTAATCCTAAACAACCCAATATTTATATTGATAGAAATGGGGAAAGGGTCGCGCTTGGTGCGAACAGCCACTATGTTTTCAATGCCTTGGGCGGATACATCAATTTCCTTGGTAGGGCCAAGAATGCTTTGATACCATGGGCCTAAACTGATTTGGGTACGATTGGTGAACATATAGCAAAGATTAACGCCAACGTCCATATTGAAAGGGCTCGTGGATTTCTCTATGGCTTCGGAAAATCGCAATGCTGGGTGAACTGCCCCCGCGCTTTCATATAGCTTCAAATCGGATTTGCTAACCCCAAGTCCGCCACGGAATAAAAGATTGGTATAGGCTTTTATGTATAACCGTGGGTTAAGATAGTAGTGTATCCCCAAAGGGGCACACACATAGTGAGCCCTGAGTCCTGAACCCTCTGTGACCAATCCATTTGGCGTTTGCCGTACAATACTAATGTCAAGATTGGCTGTATTCAATTTTGCACCCAAGCAAATTCCATAACGTAGCCCAAGCTTTTGCTCAATATCCAAGCCCCAAGTTTGAATGCCAACCCCAAGCGAAAATTTGGTTTGTGCGTTCGCGGAAACAATGGAGAGGAGCAAGGCAAGACCTGTTGTTTTAAGTAAAATCATGCGTGTGGTATTAAATGGTTTTGGTGGTGGGTGTAACCATCAATTTTATAAAAGCTAGGGCCCTTCTTCTTCATGACATAAAAAAACCTGCTGGTTGGTACGATATCATCTAAGGTGGCCGTTGATACCACATTCGCATTGCCAGCTTTTTTTGCCACTTTCGCAACGAGTTTATTCAAAAGCTTGCCTTGTCCATAACTTAAATCAGCAAGGACTAATAGGGTCAATATTAAGGTTACTCTTTTCAAGTTGCGATTCAGACAACCATAGCAAGCATTTGTCAACGTCAATCAAAAGTGAGTTTACCCTAAAAGAGATACCATACTACATTTGTAGTATTTTTATCCCGAGACTGTGTTAAAGTAAATTGTGAGCTATCCCGAAAAGATGTCAACAGCATTCAAAAGAGTAATCCCGTTACTGATGCTGGCTGCTGTGGTGGTCTTTGAAAGCAATGGCCAACATCCAGACCTCACCTTTGATCATTACAATGTTG
>JANOLM010000003.1:0-7184 GCA_031419815.1 Bacteroidia bacterium | reverse complement strand
ATGTTGAAGTAGATTGAACTCTTCATTCTCATATACAACTTTCTTTGTTAAGCCATAGCAATTCAATGGCTTACCTCGCAAACTGAAAACCGCCTGAGTTTCTACATCACGCGATTTGGTTATTGAACCGCTGGCAGAATCTCCTTCCGTGATAAAGACTACAGATTCCATTCCTTTTTCACCTTTCTGGTCATCAAAATGAAAGCGGCAATCGCGCAGCTGCTTGTTATGAAGATTAGCTTTTTTAGCACGCTCATTGGCCAGTTTCTTTATACCCGCAATTTCTTTGCGCTCACGCTCAGATTGTAATATTCGCTTTTGCAAAGCATCGGCTGCAATCGGATTTTTGTGCAGGTAGATTTCGAGTTCTTTCGAAACATAGTCTCCCACAAAATTTTTAACTGATTGGCCGCCTTCCGGAGCCATGTTGATAGAACCGAGTTTAGTTTTTGTTTGCGATTCAAATACAGGTTCCTGAACGCGAATTGCAATTGCCCCCAAAATACTTGCCCGTATGTCTGCTGAATCAAAATCTTTCTTGAAGAAATCACGGACGCCACGCACAATCCCCTCGCGGAAAGCAGCTAAATGAGTTCCACCTTGCGTTGTGTTCTGTCCATTAACGAAGGAATAATATTCTTCTCCGTATTGATTTCCATGTGTTAAAGCAAATTCAATATCATCGCCTTTACAGTGAATGATAGGATAACGCATTTCCTCTGCATCTGCTTTTTGTTTCAGCAGATCAAGAAGACCGTCTTTGGAATAAAATTTCCTTCCGTTGTAATTAATGGTAAGTCCTGCATTCAGGAAAGCATAGTTCCACATCAAATCATCCAGGTACTCTGGAATGAAATGATAATTTTTGAACATTGAATTATCTGGCTCGAACTCAACAAGCGTCCCGTTCTTTTCATCGCTCTTGCCTATTTTAGGGTCGCTCGTCAGAATGCCTTTCTTAAATTCAGCAAGTTTGGTCTGACCCTCGCGGAAAGCCTGCACTTTGAAATAGTTGGATAACGCGTTTACTGCTTTTGTACCTACCCCGTTCAGACCAACTGATTTTTGAAAAGCACCCGAATCGTATTTGGCACCTGTGTTGATTTTGGAAACAACATCTACCACTTTTCCGAGCGGAATACCTCTACCATAATCACGAACGCTAACATGCTGATCTGTGATCTTCACATCAATCGCTTTGCCATATCCCATCATGTGCTCATCGATGGAATTGTCGATCGTTTCTTTTACCAGCACATAAATTCCATCATCCTTAGCCGAGCCATCACCTAACTTGCCAATATACATGCCCGGACGAAGTCTTATATGCTCTCGCCAATCGAGTGATTTAATACTCGATTCATTGTATTCAATTGTCTCTTTCGCCATAATGTTTTTTGAACCTCTGCCCTTGGATAAAACGTAGTTGCCACTCCGCCACGACTTCGTAGCATAAATAAAAAAATTTGCCCGCAAAGAAATCAAAGTTCATCTTGATTACCGTGATGACTTTGATTTTAGTTTAAAAAAATACTGTTTCTAAAAGAAGTAAATTTTTATGGAACTTCAAGCCGTTTCAGAAAATCTCTGATAACAAATATCAATGAAGTTAAGAAGCATAACACATTGATTTTCACCACTCAAAAAATCCTCAATCAAACTGACTGTTTAGTAAGAAATTTTCGCGAAAGCGTATAAAATGGCCAACTAACCACCCACAGAATGATGAGGCCGATGTTGCCGTAAATTAATATACCAAGGTTGCTATAGTCAAAACGTTCACCACTATTATATACACCAGAGAAGCTAATGACAGTGACAAAAAAGAGGTTTAACGTGATCACAAGTCCAAAGAACCATGTTTTAAAATCATTTTGCTCTTCAGTGAACAGCTTTCCAACAATAAATGTCAATGTGTTTGCCAATGCAATGACGCCCAGCAGGCTATAAAACAAAACTTCACGGGATATAATAATGGGTTGATCTCCCTCCCGTACGGTTATTTCCTGAGGGAGAGAAGCGTAAACGTATAAAAATATGGCCATTGTAGCCAATAGGGAAAAGAACCAAACTGCTTTAAATATTTTATAGATCATGTTTGCTAAATTTGGGTGCAAAGTAAACGATAAAACAACTTGAATCTCAACCCAATTGTTCTCTCTATACCGATTTTCTTCATCTTGATTGGAATTGAGTTGGTGGTAGAGCGTCTCTCCCACCGCAAGCTATATCGCTTGCCAGATGCTATCGCCAATCTTAGCTGCGGAATTACTTCGCAACTCTCAGGATTATTCATGCGGGTGCTTGCTATAGGAGTTTATGAATTGACATTCGCCAACTTCGCACTCTTCACGTTAGAAAAAAACTGGTTGTATTGGCTAGGCCTCTTTCTGCTTACTGACCTTGCTTATTACTGGGCCCATCGAATGAGCCATGAAATCAATTTGTTTTGGGGAGGCCATGTAGTACATCATCAAAGTGAAGAGTATAACCTTTCGGTTGCCTTGCGGCAAAGTAGCTTTCAGGTAGTGTGGACATTTGCGTTTAGCTTACCTATTGCTCTACTGGGGTTTAATACCCTAGACTTCGCACTGATTTCTGCACTGAACACGCTCTATCAATTTTGGATACACACCGAAGCTATTAACAAAATGGGTTGGTTTGAATACATCTTCAACACACCCTCCCACCATCGCGTTCATCATGGTCGAAACCCAAAGTATATTGACAAAAACCATGCTGGGTCGTTGATCATTTGGGATAAGATGTTTGGCACCTTTAAAGCTGAGGAAGAACGTCCAATTTACGGAATCACAAAACCCATAAAAAGCTGGAATGCGGTGTGGGCAAATTTTAGCCACTATGCTGAGATGGGCAAAGACCTGAAGCGCATTCCAATCTGGAGTGATAAGATCAAATACCTTTTTAAAAAGCCAGGATGGCTTCCGGATTACCTGGGCGGATATCGCACTGCCCCTGAAGTTGATGCTGAGCAACATAAAAAATACGAAACATCTTCACTTGTTCTGATCAACTACTATGTCTTATTTCAATATGTGTTATGCCTGATTTTTACGGGACTATTTCTGTTTAAGCAAGGTCAATTTTCACTATTCGAAAAAGCGATAGCTGCAATACTGATATCTATTTGGGTGGTTAACAGTGGTGTATTGTTTGAAAATAAAAATTGGGTGGTGTATTCGGAGTGGGTAAGAATATTCACGTATTCAATTTTGTTGGCTGGTGTTACATTCATCTTTACGCTCTCTCCACTTTTTTATGGAGCAGCTTTTTTTTATCTGATCATTTCGGGCATTTGGTTTTACAAAATTTCTCAACATGCGAAGGCTAGCCTTGCTTAGTTTTATTTTCTTTCTCCTTATATCCTGCGGAAAGGCATTGCCCACATTGGAGGAAATTGATTTAGAAAAATGGAAAGAGGATAAAGCGGGTTGCGGTATGATACGCCTTTCATTCATTAACCAACTTGGTAACCAAAAGGAAAAATTAAAGTCACTTTCGCAATCTGAAGTAGTTGAGTTGCTGGGAAAGCCTGATAAAAATGAGCTTCTCAAACGCAACCAAAAGTTCTTCTACTATTTCCTTGAGCCTGGACCAACTTGCCCCACCGGAAATCCTGAATTTAAAAAGCTCATGATCCGGTTTAATGCCATAGGGCTCGCCAAAGAGGTATCGATCGAGTGACCACTTGATTTCTAAGGTTTTTTGGGTACATTCATCTCACCAAACCCAAAACTTTACGACATATGCAATTTCATCCCAATGAATTATTCCTGCTTTACAATCCCAATTCAAATGCGGGAAAGCAGACCAAAGCCCTGGCTATGGATATTTGCAGCCACATTAATGAGATTGACGCCATACGTGAAAAACTTTCGCCCACCTATTGGAGAGAAATTGTAGGCCTGATTGGAATGGAACCCGATGATATGTTGGATCATTCACATGAAGATTATAAAAGTAAAGTTGAGGGGAACTCCTACACTATGAATGGGTGGCTTGATGTGCTCTCCCAAAATCCTCACCTCCTAAAAGCTCCTGTTGTGATCTATCATGGAAAAGCCGCATTGTGCCAAACACCAACAGATATTATGAGATTGGGTGGCGCAGTCTCTCAGGGTGATAAAGTGTTACCGCATTTGAAAAAATATCATTGAGCTTACAGTGTTGACGATTTAATACAAGGAGGTCTGCCCAGGCTTCCTTTTTTTGTGACAACACTGGCTCGAATGTAATAAGCCAAGTCAAAAGGTTTTCAACTCCTGATTTTGTCACCATAGTCCGGCCGTTATCTTTGTGGCTGAAATCTACTAAATCCTGTATGAAAAATATTGCGGTTATTGGTTCGGGCACAATGGGCAATGGCATTGCTCATGTTTTTGCGCAAACAGGTTATAAGGTCACCATCATTGATATAGCTGAAGATGCGCTTAAAAAAGCCATTGCAACTATTGAAAAAAACCTAGCGCGGCAAGTTGAGAAAGGAAGTATAACCGAAGAAATAAAAAAGCAAGCGCTGGCCAATCTCAGTACCACCACCTTTATGACAGAAGGTGTGAAAGACGCTGAATTAGTGATAGAAGCCGCTACTGAAAATATTGACCTCAAATTAAAAATCTTTAAAGACCTGGATGAAAACACCAAACCAGGCACAATACTAGCGACTAATACATCTTCCATCTCGATTACTAAGATTGCATCGCTCACTAAAAGTCCTGACAAAGTAATTGGCATGCACTTTATGAATCCGGTACCGGTGATGAAGTTAGTGGAAGTTATTCGTGGCTATAGCACCAGTAATGAAGTGACGCAAACTATTATGGAGTTATCCAGAAAGCTTGGTAAAATTCCGGTAGAAGTAAATGACTACCCAGGCTTTGTGGCCAACCGTATTCTAATGCCCATGATCAACGAAGCCGTTTACTCACTATATGAAGGAGTAGCTGGTGTGGAGGAGATCGATACGGTAATGAAGCTTGGTATGTCTCACCCAATGGGGCCACTTCAACTTGCTGATTTTATTGGACTGGATGTTTGTCTATCCATCCTCCAGGTACTTTACACGGGCTTCGGCAATCCAAAATATTCTCCTTGTCCTTTGCTGGTAAACATGGTGCAAGCCGGACATAAAGGTGTTAAGAGTGGCAGCGGCTTCTATCAATACATTGCCGGCAGCAAAGAGCTGCATGTAGCCGAACGATTCAAGAAATGATGGCAAGCGAGCGGGATCAGAAATTCATTTCCTTCTGGGGTAAGAAAAGGACGATGGGGAGATGGAAGTATTCTTTCTTTAGCGGTGTTGTGCAATGGGCTTGGCCTGTATTTGTGCTCAGCGAGTTATTTAAGTTTGCCACCAACCGCAACGATTATGTCATTAGCTCCACTCGTTTATTCACCGGCTTTCTGATCTGGACTTTACTTGGCTTTTTAGCATGGGGTCTTTGGATGTGGCGATCTAATGAGAAGAACTTCGACAGGATAAAAAATGAAAATCCGGAGCTATAACACTCCGGATTTTTTTAGAATACTATTTCTTTAGTAAATCCCTTATCTCGGTGAGAAGCTGAATATCTGCTGGCACTGCCGGAGGAGATGATGGGGATGCTTCTTCTTTCTTCTTGGCTGCATTCATAGCTTTTACAATCAAAAAGAGTACAAATGCTATGATCACGAAGTTAATAGTGGCTCCTATAAACTTACCATATTTCACAGCTCCTAAAACCGTTAGATCTTCCAGTTTGCTGAGGCGAGCTGCATCGAAGGCTGGCTTAAGAAGCAATGGGGTAATGACATCATTTATGAGTGAGTTAACAATAGTTCCAAAGGCGGCACCAATAATAACACCGACTGCCAGGTCTACAACATTGCCACGCAAGGCAAAGGCTTTGAATTCTTTTAGCATAAAAAATTAGGTTAGGTTTTGCAGTAGAAAAGATACTTCAGCAGAAAAAGAAAAACTTTCAATGTGTAGGAGTTAATCAACACTTATTGAACAACCTTAAGTTGATTTCTCAAGCCCCTGAAACTGATCAATTCTAAGCCCGTGTGGCCAACGAACATTTTAGCCTGAATCTTGACCGGTATCTTATTGGCATCATCCGATATCCAAACACTTATAGAATTCTCGCCATTAAATAGTTTGTTGTTGGGCATAATGGGCACCATAAGGTGGCAGGGTATCTTACCGATTTTGGTGGAAATCGTTTCCTTGCCTTTATACATGATTTTAAGCTTGTAAGAAGTGTCTTCGAAAAAGCCCGAAATAGAGACTGTGTCGCCAAGCTTAATCTTTTTGAAATCAAAAAAACGCATCTGAATAAACCCACCCACCAGGTCAGTGGCATTTTCAGAGATATCATATTCATTTACACTTTCATATACACCAGTTTCCTTATTCAGTATTTTTACTCTGGCCTTTCTTTGAGTATGATCAAAATTCACCTGTTCATCCTTCCGGTATTCGTTTTCTCTTATTTTTCTGTACGATACATGTGTGATCAAAGCGGATGTATCAATATAAGCACCCCAATTATCTGCCACTTTATAAAACCAGGAAATGCCCGTAGTCTCACCAAAAGCATCGATCTTAAAACAGGGTCTTGAATTAATATTATAGCTTTTGGCATCCACCTTAGTAACGGCTTTGCCAACGGTAATTCCCAAAAAGCTCACGCGGTAGTCCAACTGTTCACCTTTGGAGAAACTTTCATTTTTAATGTACGGATATGTTTTCTGCTTTTCTCCTGAAAAACTGCAAAGGGCCAGTCCTGAGAATATTCCAAAAATCAATTTTTTCATCTCCCAAAAATAATTCTTTAACCTCTAACGGTCAAAGCCTGTGCCACGACTAAAAAAAGGGTCTGTTTACAAGGTAAATTCCGAGATTCTAAAGTCAATGTCGTTTAGTTAAGCTTTTTTACGACCTCACGTTGCTCCTCTATGGAAGAGAGAATGTTTGAGGTGCTTAACTAAGCGACATTGATTCTAAAGTAGGCAATAAACTCAAGCACATTAGAAACGACTTAAACAGAAACATGATTTTCGCGCAAAGCATCGTTCAAGGATGTCTTTTTATCGGTACTTTCTTTACGTGTCCCAATAATCAATGCACACGGAACATGATATTCGCCAGCCGGAAATTTTTTGGCATACGACCCTGGGAT
>JANOLM010000002.1:0-5291 GCA_031419815.1 Bacteroidia bacterium | reverse complement strand
TCGAAAAAGGCTGGGTAGATTTTATCGGTAGTGATTGCCACAACGAACAATATTCCATTCGGATTGAAAAAGCACAACGGACTAAATACTTTAAAAAAGCTTTAGATTTGCCGTTGTTAAATAATAGCCTCTAAAATTATGATTGCTATAACCGGGGCCAGCGGATTATTAGGGAGTTTTATTGTATCTCAATTTATTTCAGAAGGGGAACAAGTGTTAGCGCTAACCAGAAAAAATAGTGATACCTCTCCGCTTAAACATATTCAGGAAAAAATCCAGTGGAGAGAAGCTGATGTGCTCGACCCCATTTCATTAAGTGAATCACTTAAAGGTGTTCATACTGTCATTCATACCGCAGCGCTGGTTTCATTCAATCCGCGGAAAGCAAAAATAATTTTTGATACGAATGTGACGGGCACAAAAAACGTAGTAGATGCGTGCCTTGCAACTGGCGTTAAAAAACTAATTCATGTAAGCTCTGTTGCCGCACTCGGCAGACGAAAGGGAGTAAACCAGATCTCTGAAGAAAGTACATGGGTGGACAGCACACTGAATTCTGACTATGCCATGTCAAAATATCAAGCAGAGTTAGAAGTATATAGGGGCTATGAAGAAGGACTACATGTTTCGGTTGTAAATCCATCCGTCATCCTAGGCCCTGGCGATTGGAACCGGAGCAGTTCACAAATCTTCAAGTACATTTGGAATGAAAAACCTTTTTATACCGCAGGTGTATTGAATTATGTGGACGTGAGGGATGTGGCCAACATGGTTTACGCCTTGCATAAGTCGGATTTCAATGGCGAGCGGTTTATAGCCCATGCAAACCATATATCTTATAAAAAAATATTTGATGAGATTGCTAAGCGGTTTCATAAAAAATCTCCATCTGTAAAGATAAACGCTTCGCTAGCAGGAATAGTCGCCTCACTGGAGGCCTTCCGATGCTTCTTTACAAATCAAGAACCTGTTATCACAAAACACACGGTGCGAATGGCGCGGGAGCCCTTTTACTACACTAATAAAAAGGCTGTGGAAAAGCTGAAAATCCAATTCCGAACGATAGACGAAACTCTTGATTTTTGCTGCCTCCACTACGGACAAAAGTTTACAACAAACAAATAGAAACTGCAAGTTGCTCCCTTACTTTTCTTCTCCGAACTTTGCCAGAGAAAAAACCGGTAAATCATTTTAAATACACTGTTATTTTGTCTATTTTAGGCAAACCCCTTTAACCGATGGCCCACGAATTCAGAAAGAGAGAGGAAGAGGAGGAATTGATCAGGCGATTTGAAGATAACCTCAAACGAAATTCTGCCGACTTTTTTGATATCGATGCCTACGAAACCATCATCGATTATTATCTCGATAACAGCAAATTTAAAAAGGCGTTAGCCGCTGTTAACCAGGCAATAGAAACCTACCCCTATTCAACCGAACTTATGACACTGAAAGCTCAGATACTCTCCAATCTTGAGCAATATGTCGAAGCGCTTGAACTTTTGGAGCATGCAAAAAATCTTCACCCGCACGATATTGAAATTTACTTATCCATCGGCTCTATTCTTTCGTTGCAAGGTAAGTATCAGGACTCGATTGAAGTGTATGATCAATTACTGAGTTTTGCAGAAGAAGACCATGACGAAATTTATTATAACATTGGCTTGGCCTATCAAAGTCTTGAAAATTATGAGATGGCGATTGATTCGTACAAGAAATCTATCGAAGACAATATTACACACGAGGGCTCTCTATATGAACTTGCCTTCTGCCTCGATGTAGTTGGTCAATTAGAAAGCAGCCTTTCGTACTACAAAAAATTTATTGACGAAGACCCCTACTCGGCTGCAGCTTGGTACAACCTTGGCATTGTAAGCAACAAACTCGAAAAATATGAGGATGCCCTTGAAGCATACGAATTTGCAATTGCAATAGACGAAAATTTTGCTTCGGCTTGGTTTAATATGGGTAATACCTTTATGAACCAAGAGCAATACACGAAAGCGCTTGATTCATTTCGAAAGACCATTGAAATTGAAGGGCCAAGTCCAGAAGTATATTGTTGCATGGGTGCCGCTTATGAAAACTTGGAGCAGTATGATCTGGGGCTAAAATATTTTCAAAAGGCCACAAAGCTTGATCCCTTGTATGATGAAGCATGGTTTGGTGCCGGAAGTTGTTTGGAGAAGCAGGAGAAGTGGTATCAGGCATTGCATTTTTTCAATAAGGCAGTCAAAATACATCCCCAGAATTCTGAGTACTGGAAAGCTGCTGCACATGCTGAGTTTAA
Source organism: Bacteroidia bacterium (assembly GCA_031419815.1). Lineage (GTDB taxonomy): Bacteria > Bacteroidota > Bacteroidia > Cytophagales > Cyclobacteriaceae > ELB16-189. Next base: position 3,001 of record JANOLM010000002.1, on the reverse strand, counting down.
AATTGGTAACACCGTCTCAAGCATCAGTGCTTATGAAGAAGCTAGTACACTTGGCCCGGAAGACAAAGAAGTGTGGTTAAACTGGTCGTTCATATATTATGAGCAGGGTGCCCACGAGAAAGCAATTGATGTCTTGCTTCAAGGTATGGAGGAAATTCCCGATGAGTCCGAGTTCTTCTATCGAATGACGGTTTACTTAATTGAAGCCGGCAAATTCAAGGACGCCTTTAATTATTTAGAAAATGCCTTAATTTTGAACTTTGATGGACATACAGTCCTTTTTGATTTCTTCCCAAAAGCTGAATCACAAAAGGCTCTTTACAAGATTATTGATCAATTTAGAAAAGAAAATCCCTGATGAATTACAATTTAAAAAACCTGCCTGAGCGCACCACCAAGCCCAGGCAAATGGGTTTTACTATGGCTATGGATAAAGGCCTTAGCGTGCGCGAAGCTGAAGATTTCGTAAGCGTTGCCGCAGACCATGTTGACATCGTAAAACTTGGATGGGGTACTTCCTATGTCACTCCACATTTGAAAGAGAAGCTAAAAGTGTATAAAGATGCAGGACTTCCATGCTATTTCGGAGGCACCTTATTTGAAGCATTTATTATTCGCGATCAATTTGATGACTATCGCAAAGTCTTGGATAAATATGGAATGTCCTTCGCTGAGGTATCCGATGGATCTATTGATTTAGATCACGATAAAAAATTAGATTATATCGCAAAGCTTTCTGAGCAAGTGACCGTACTTTCAGAAGTGGGATCAAAGGATGCTGAGAAAATCATTCCGCCTTACCAATGGATAGATCTTATGCAAAAAGAATTGGATGCCGGTGCGTGGAAAGTTATTGGAGAAGCACGCGAAGGAGGAAACGTGGGTTTATTTAGATCTACTGGCGAAGTCCGCTCAGGTTTAGTTCAGGAGATTCTCACCAAAATTCCATTCGAAAAAATAATCTGGGAGGCTCCTCAAAAAGCCCAGCAAGTTTGGTTTATTAAATTACTAGGCGCCAATGTTAATTTAGGAAACATTGCACCCAATGAAATTGTGCCCCTTGAAACGATACGCCTGGGTTTACGAGGCGATACTTTTTTGCACTTCTTAGGGCTTGAGCGGAAGAAAAATAATAGCGCACCTCCATTTGAACTTGACTAATCTCCTTTGAGAACTACCAAAGACTATTTACTCCTGTATCTGAAAGGGATCAGTATGGGAGTAGCCGATGTGATCCCCGGTGTTTCCGGTGGCACGATTGCTTTTATATCAGGTATATATGAAGAGCTGATCGGCTCTATAAAATCCATAGATGTTGATGCATTTAAGTTGCTCGGTCAATTTCAAATTAAATCTTTTTGGAAAAAAATAAACGGCAATTTTTTAATCTCCGTACTGGCGGGCATTGTTACCAGCTTGCTTTCGCTGGCCAGGCTCATGACCTATTTGCTAGAGCATCATCCCATTCCTGTGTGGTCATTTTTTTTCGGTCTTATCCTTGTGTCTGCACCACTCATTATGCGAGACATAAAAAAATGGGATTTTACTACCATACTTTCCGGTATTGTGGGGATAGTGATCGCTTACCTCATCACCATTCTTTCTCCAACTGAAACACCCACCAATCTTCTATTCATTTTTTTCTGTGGCGCATTGGCTATTTGCGCCATGATCTTGCCAGGCATATCCGGTGCATTTATTTTGTTGCTCATCGGCAAGTACGAATATATGATCAAGGCACTCATTGGATTTGATCTTCCTGTCATTTTCGTATTCGTTACTGGCTGTTTTCTCGGTCTTTTGGGCTTTTCAAGATTTTTAAGCTGGATACTCACACATTACCGTTTTCCTACACTAGCTTTACTAGCTGGGTTTATGATCGGTTCCCTCAACAAGGTGTGGCCATGGAAAGAAGTTACATCCTTCAGGATTAACAGTGAGGGTCTTCAGGTGGCGGCAACAGATCGCAGTATTTTGCCGGGGCAGTATTTTGAAAAAACGGGATTAGACCCTCAGCTTTTTCATGCTGTGTTGTTTGTGGCGTTGGGTATCTTTTTAATTGTGGCGATTGAAAAAATTGCTGCCATCTTAAAAGCAAAAAGTTAAAACATGGAAAAGAAATTTGGCCTTATTGGCATGACGGTCAGTCATTCATTCTCAAAATCTTTTTTTGATGAAAAATTTTTTCGAGAAGGTTTGCGCGACTATCACTATGACCTTTATGAGCTGAAAGAGATCAAAGACCTTAAAAAATTATTAGGCGATAATCCGGAGTTGTGTGGCTTAAATGTCACCATTCCTTACAAAGAGCAAGTGATTCAACTGTTAAGCGATGTAGATGCCGCTGCTAAAAGGATTGGTGCTGTGAATGTCATTAAGATAAAGGACGGAAAGCTTCGTGGTTTTAATACCGACAGCGATGCTTTTTTAGAAAGCGTTGAGAAGTGGTTTCCTAATGAATTGGGCTCCAAGGCTCTGATACTAGGAACAGGCGGCTCGTCTAAGGCTGTTCAGGAAGCGCTTAAAAAACTAAACATTCCATTTCAGGTGGTTTCACGTGCAAAAGGAAATGGAAATATTACCTACGATGAGTTGGAGAAAAAAGGAGCTATTATTTCAGAATCAAATCTGATTATTAATACAACTCCATTGGGCATGACACCCAATAGCAATACGATGCCAGCCCTTGATTGTGAACTTATCACGTCTCAACATTATGTATATGATTTGATTTACAACCCTGCGCGAACAATGTTCCTGCAAAAGGCTGAGATGCGAGGTGCCATAATCAAGAATGGCCTTGAAATGCTTCACATACAAGCCGAAAAATCATGGGCAATTTGGAATAACTAAGTTTTAAGTCTCGAGAGGGTGCAATTCAAATTGACGCGGCCAATATTTCGTTCCTACGGAACTTTGGTACATATGATAACCATTCTTGCTACCAATATTTCGCCTCTATGAGGCTTATAAAGTCCCATCGGGACGAAATATTGGTAGA
>JANOLM010000001.1:0-2839 GCA_031419815.1 Bacteroidia bacterium | reverse complement strand
CAGCCGGTTATTAAAAAAGAATGAATAATCAAGTGGCCAGATATTCTTAAAGTCAAAATATGGCTGGTTCAACCTGATCAGGATCTCCGGGATCAAAAATGCCAAGGCCGTTTGAAAGAACATCACTGAACACGTTCGTAAAATTTGGTATTTGCTGTGGCGATAGTTGATGATCATGCGCACACCCATGACAAGGATGCAGAGGGTATACATAAATCCGTAAAGAAAAAATCTACCTGCTTCGTTGCCACTTAGTAATGTGCTTACAGGGTCAACCATTAACACCCAGTTGGTCATGTATTCGGGATAGAAGTAAAGAAAAATATAAAACGCGATGAGCCATGAACCGGTCATAATGCCAAGCCATTGTACGTTTTTCATTACGTTGAAAAATATGCCGTTGTTTTTTATTCCAGCAGGTAATTTAAGTTTGGGCAGAATGTATAGCAACGCTCCGCTGATGCAAAACCCAAAGGTGAGAAACAGATAAAGTGCCGGGTTATTTTTTATAGGACTGATAGCCGATGCTTTAGTAAAAGAGTATTTTAATTCTTTAATGGCATAACGGTCAAATCCAAACTGATTGATAATTCCATACCTCTGAATGTTGTCTGCCACATTTTGCATTTGCTCACTGGAGGCCACCTGTCCATCCAGCCAGCTTCCATAATCTTTAAAGGCTTTGCGCTTGAAAGCATTTTGCTCGTCATCTCCTTTAAAGACTGAATCAACTGATGCAATGGAAAATTTCTCTGTATTGAAAGAAGCCAATCTTTTCAGCTCCGCTTCCGAAAATCCAAAAGCAGTCCTCTGCTTTTTATTAACACGCTCAAATGCTGATGATAATTCAGCCACAAATGTGAAATTGGAGGAGGTTTCTTCACTAACAATTCTATCTGTCTCCAGGAGAAGAGCATTTGCTTTTTTCTCATCACTGATTTGACTTTTTACAATTTCTGGGGTAAGTCTATAACTCGATAAAAAAAAAGAAATATTGAAAATGGCAAAGCCTGTGATGAATAAGAGGAGACCGATTGTTTTAATTTGTTTCATTGTCGTTTATTTTCATTAGCAGTTCCAGGCCAGCAGGAGCAAGCTGTCATTGATAGTTATCGATACCCTTAACTGCCAACCACCATTTGCCTACTGCTTACTTTTTTATCATTCTCAAATTTTTCAGCAATCTCCTGCTCATGTCGCTGGAAAAACTCAGGATCAAAATTTGCCTCCCCTAAATGCTCCATTACAAAATCAACACTCCTTTTTTCGCGAAGCCATCTATCAAAGCATTCGTGCCTCATGCGGATGCCAAACGTATTTAAACCCAGAAATAGGTTTGCGTTTTTATCCCACACCACGTGCACACACTTTGTTCCGCTGGTATGCTCCCAATAAAAATCAGCTTCAGTTGATTTTAATTCGCTCCATACATTTCCATACGTCTGATATTCGATATCAAAGAACTTGGCAGAGTTAAACCACGGCCCCGGCTCATACGTTGTCTTTTCTCCACAGATCGTTTGAGCGACTACTTCACCCATCATCCGTCCGGTATACCATACTTGTTCAATATTTCTGCGTCCTGGCAAATCATATTTCCGTTCTACACAATCACCAAGAGCAAAAACGCCAGGCACATTAGTCTCTAAAAATTCATTTACCAACACACCTCGTTTTACTTCAACGCCAGAATCTTTAAGAAAATCAATATTCGGAGAAACCCCCACTGCCAATCCTACGAACTGGCATTCAATGGTTTCGTCATTGCCGGTGACTACTGCTTTAACTCTTCCGTTTTCATCACTTAAAATTTCTTTTAACTCCGTGTTCAGTTTCAAATCAACATGGTGTGAACGTATATGACTACTGATCATCCGGGCTTCTTGCATCGGTAGTACAATACTCCAGAACTCAGGTTCACGCACTAAAAATGTTACGGGTATGCCCCTTGAGAGAAGCATTTCTGTCATCTCCACTCCAATCAATCCCCCACCCACTATAACAGCACGTTTAATGCCCTTTGTATTTTTCTCCATCAATTCAAGGTCGGGATAGCCATAAAGACCTTGTACACCCTGTAAATCCTGGCCAGGCCATCCAAATTTATTTGATTTTGATCCAGTGGCAATGAACAATGTATCGTAGGTGATTTTGTCCCCCGATTTCAGGTGAAGGATTCTTGAATTTGTTTCAACTTTCTCAACATGATCCCGCACCAGGTCAATTTTGTTTTTTTTCCAAAACCAATCTTCATATGGCTTTATGTTTTCATACTTCATGTGACCCATATAAATATACATGAGTGCTGTGCGCGAAAAGAAATGATCTGTCTCGGAGGAAATGACCGTAATTTTATGATCACTCCGCTTTCGAATATGACGTGCGGCTGTTATACCGCTAATTCCATTTCCAATAATAACGATATGCTTCATTAAGTTTTTAGCTGAGGTAAGGCAGGATCAAAAGTCAAGATCCTAATTCACTCGTATTGTCCGTCAATTGACAAAACAAGTTACCAATAAGATTTTGCTTTGTACTGCATATACAAATAAAACGACTTTTTTAGGTTTGGCAATTGTACTAATCAAAATCAATTAGAAAATGAAATACCGTAAGTTTATTGTGGTGGTTTTGATACTCCAGAGTCTGTTCGCCCAAGCCGATAACGTAAAGCCATTTATAGCAGCCTCAGATGTCTTTTTTAAAAAATATGTATCTAATGGCGGGGTAACGTATTCCAAAATCAAACAAAATATTGGAGAAATCGGAATCTTGTACAAACAAATTGGAGAAGCCAAACTAGACGGCCTGGATGACAATTCAAAAAAGGCCTTCTACA